>NZ_JBWKAI010000005.1:0-97575 GCF_056500955.1 Streptococcus sp. F2 | reverse complement strand
TGGCATGCTTAAATCTCAAAAAACTGGTCAAAAGGATGGCGGGAGAGCCTTTTTATTTTGTTCAGATGAGGTGGTTTAAGCACGGAAACAGCCATTTTTATCTAAAAACACTAAAAAAGACAAACACCAAATCGATGTTTGTCTTCAATCTGAAAAAGCCTCCAAAGAGGCTTTTTGAAACCATTAGTGCTTTCGAGGGAGACTCAAAGCTAAGAAAAGCCCAAGGAAGGCAAGTCCTGCAATAGCTTGATAGGTAAATTGAAAGCCCTGTTCTAAACTTGCTTTTGTCCCCATAAGACTGACAAAAATCGCTGTCCCAATGGCCGCAAAGAGTTGTCGTGTAGCACTGTTCATAGCACTGCCATGAGGGATTAAAGAGAGAGGTAAAGCATTCATGGCACTGGTCGTTAACGGGGTTAAAATCAAAGCATTTCCTGTCATAAGCATCGAAAACAAGAAGCTAATGGTCAAGGAAGTAGATTGGGCATCTAGACGTGATAAGAACAAACTACTAACCACAATCAGGAGCATTCCCAGCACCGCAAAAGGCTTTCCACCTATTTTATCAAAAAGACGGCCTGTAATAGGACCTAATATCCCCATTAAAAGTCCTCCAGGCAGGAGTAATAAGCCGCTTTGCAAGGCAGTCAACCCTCTAATATTTTGAATGTAAATGGGCATCAAGGTCATTGAGGCGTTGAAAATCATAAACATAACCATAATAATTAAACAAGCCTGAACAAAAGCTTTCGCCCGTAACACGCTGGTATTTAACACTGGAGTTGGTAACTGTTTTTGCCTTTTGAAATAAACAGTGAGAGCAACAAATGAAGCTATTAAAAGAAGAACAATCGTCGGGTTAGTAAATCCCATTCAACTTGCTTTGCTAAAGCCATACAAAAGTCCTCCGAAGGCAAAGGTTGATAATACCACTGAAAGGAGGTCTAAATCTGCTGGTCCAGTAGTTGTCACATTTTTCACTACTGCGATGCTAATAACGATATTAATCAGCATAGCTACCAAAACAATCACAAAGATAGCCTGCCATGAGTAATAACTCAAAATCCATCCTGATAAGGTAGGCCCTATAGCTGGTGAAAAGCCAGTTACCAAGCCAAAAATCCCCATGACTGCCCCACTTTCTTCAAGTGGAAAAGCTACCAATAGTACTACTTGTATCAATGGAATCAAAATCCCTGCTCCAATAGCTTGTACGGCTCGACCCAGCTAAAGCAGCCAAAAGTAAGGTGCCACAAGACATAATAAGGTGCCCAAAATAAAAAGACCTATGGCTGTCAAATAGAGACTCTTACTGGAAAAACGGGTTGTGTAATAGGCTGATATGGGAATCATGATGTCGTTAACCAACATAAAAATCGTGGTAAGCCATTGTGCGCTATCAATAGAAAGATTGAAAGACGTCATGATGCCAGGAAGTGCCGTTGTTAGTAACGTTTGATTTAACAAAGCAATAAATGCTCCTAACATCATCACCATCACTGTCGCATAACGTTGTGCTTTACTTAATTCCATAACGAGCCCCTCCGTAACATTTTACTTGAAAAGAAAACAAGTTTCATTTACAATACTCTTAACATATATCACTATATAGTGTTATGTCAATTCTTTTGCCTCAATAACTGTTTGTGGGTAATCAGTACTCTTTTCACTATAAAAAGATATCACGAAAATAGAAATGAAGATCAACTTATGATTGATTTTAAAAAAACAGCCCTCGTCCTCATCGACCTACAAAAAGGCATTTTAGAAATGCCTACAGCACCTCATTCTCAAGACACGATTATGTCAAATGCTAAAGCCATGGTCGATCTTTTCCGTCAAGAGGGAGCATTTATTACCTTTGTCGCGTTAAATTTCACGATGGGAAAGATAAACTCAATCCTAACGCCATGGTTCAACTTCCTGGAAAAAGACCTGAAGCTGCCTTCTCTGATTTTGCTGATGAACTCGGAGTGACCGAGACAGACTATGTGGTAAACAAACGTGGTTTCAGTGCTTTCTTTGGTACTGACTTAGATTTACAGCTACGTCGCCGTGGCATTGACACCATTGTTTTAGGGGAAATTTCTACCCATGCAGGCGTGGATACAACAGCTCGTGACGCCTATCAATACGGCTATGACCAATACTTCCTAACTGACATGATGGGAGCTGCCAGAGCTGACCTACATGAATTTCCTATTAAGAATCTCTTCCCTCTGATAGGACAAACAGTGACGACTCAAGAATTCTTGGAGTCAGTAAAAGTCTAATCAAACGCTATGCGATTGAAAAGAATTGTTCATCATCCTTTTCTAATCTATGTTATACTAGTAGGTAATTAGTCCTTTAAGGAGTGTACCTGTATCATGTCTAAAAACCACCGACTTATTACCAAAATCGAAGCCGCCTTGGATCATATGACCAGTTTGGAGAAGAGCATCGCACAATTTTTCATCACCACTGATTTAACTCCAGAGGAATTAACAGCCTCCCAAATGACGAAACGGTTACATGTCTCTCAGGCTGCCCTGACTCGTTTTGCTAAGAAATGTGGTTTCACTGGTTACCGTGCTTTTGCTTTTGACTATATTCATGGTTTACAAGAAGCTCAAGATACCTTTCAGTCGATAAGTCTGGAATTAACCAAGAGAGTCTTGATGGACTATGATGCTTTGATTAACAAGACTTATGATTTGGTTGATGAAGACAAGTTATTGCGTCTAGCTAGCTTGATAGATCGGTCTGAACGCGTTTATTTTTTTGGAAAAGGGTCCTCTGGTCTTGTTGCGCAGGAAATGAAGCTGCGCTTTATGCGACTTGGCTTTATCTGTGATGCTTATTCCGATACCGATGGCTTTACTTGGGCTAATAGCCTGGTCAATGACAACTGCCTTGTTTTTGGTTTTTCATTATCTGGTAAAACACGTTCGGTCATTAAAGCCTTGCACCAAGCCAGCCAACGTGGTGCGAAGACTATTTTATTAACCACAGCTACTGATATGGACTTCGGTGATATCTTTGATGTAATTCATGTCTCATCAACCCATCAATTGAATTATGGGAATCGCGTGTCACCACAATTTCCTCTCCTTATTATGATGGATGTCATCTACGCTTACGTATCAGCCATTGACAAACCGCATAAGGATAAAATTTTTAAAGATACAATTATTATCGAAGACAACAAACACCTTTAGGCAAAGACTAAACCTAAAGGTGTTTGTTTATAGAACAGAGACTGAAATAAACGGTGACACTTGTCTTTGGTCACCAAACAGTTAAGAGAATAGAGAAAGCGTTAACCTTCCAATCTTTACCTTTCCTGTTTCTGCCTAAAATGATAGTAAGCCCCAAAAATGCCAGCATTATTTCCATGACTAGCAAATTGCAGTTGGGTATTCTCCGCAAGGCTAGGAACCAAGTAGCTGTCAAGGGCTGTCTTTAATTTATCAGCTAAATAGTCTTGTTGTGCCATGATCCCTCCACCAAGCACCACCACATTTGGATTAACCACATAGCAAATATTGGCAATGCCCTGCCCTAAATAATCCACCTGTCTATCAATGGCAGTGATGCAAACCTCATCCCCTGCCTTAGCTTGGTCAAAAATACGACGGCCATCCCATTGGCTGATGTCATCACCATAAGCTTCTGCTACGTCTTGAACAAGGGCTGTCGTAGACGCTAGATCTTGAAATTCCCCATCTGATAAGTGAAGGTAACCAACCTCACAAGCTGCATAACCGCTACCATGGAAAACTTGGGAATTAAGCAATAAACAACCCCCAATCCCCGTTCCGATGGTCAGGCAAAGAGCCACAGGATAATCCTTGGCACTACCGGATATAGCTTCGGCTAGACCAGCACAGTTAACATCGTTTTCCACTTCACAGGGTAGCCCGAAAGTCTCTTCAATTTCCTTTTTAAACTGGGTTCCAGCATAGTTAGGAATCTGGGGGCCAGCATAAAAGATTTCTCCCTTATCAGGATTAACCATTCCTGCAGAAGAGATAGCCACTCCAGCCAAAGCCACTTGTTCTTGATAGGTCTTTACCAAGCCCTTGACCTTCTCCAAAATAGAGGGACCACCTTTATAAGCCTCAGTAGCCATTTCCTCTTTTTTCAACAGGTCTCCTGTTTCGGAAATTAAGCCATACTTGATAGCAGTACCACCAATATCAATTGCTAAATAGTATTTCATCTCCTTTACCCCCTCGCGTTTTAACAAAAGGTTTCCTTAGCTTGACTAATAAGGGCAGCGGCCCGTTGGCAAATGACCATGTCTTCCTCAACTAACTCAGATAATGGGGAACGAACAGATCCAATATCAAGGCCTTCATTAATACGAAGAACTTCCTTAATTACCCCATACATATTGCCATGAGCAGAAACAAGGACACCAATAATCTCATTAATAGTATATTGGAGGGCCTTGGCCTTTTCTAAATCCTTGTCAGCAATAAGTTGGTTCATCCTTAAAAATAATTCTGGCATAGCCCCGTAGGTGCCACCAATGCCTGCAGCAGCACCCATCAAGCGCCCTCCTAGAAATTGTTCATCCGGGCCATTAAAAACAATATGGTCGTCCCCACCAATCGCACAGAAGGTTTGAATATCCTGCACTGGCATGGATGAATTTTTAACCCCAATCACGCGCTTATTAGCCAACATAGTCTTATAAAGGCTTGGCGTCAAGGCAACCCCTGCCAGTTGAGGAATATTATAGATGATAAAATCTGTGTGAGGAGCTGCCGCTGAAATAGCATTCCAATAATCAGCAACTGAATATTCTGGTAACCGGAAATAAATAGGCGGAATAGCTGCAATGGCATCCACGCCCAAACGTTCTGAATGAGCTGCCAATTCAATACTATCTTTAGTGTTATTGCAGGCAACGTGACTAATAATCGTCAGCTTGCCCTTAGCGACTGCCATGACATTTTCTAACACCAATTGACGGTCAGCAACGCTCTGGTAAATACACTCTCCAGAAGAGCCATTAATGTAAAGCCCCTGAACCCCTTTGTCAATATAGTACTGGGTCAAGGCACGCACACGCTCAGGGCTGATGTTACCCTGGTCATCGTAACAAGCGTAAAAGGCAGGAATAATGCCTTGGTATTTCGTAAGATCTGTCATAGTAATGTCCTTTATTCAATGTCATTATTAAGTGGGAATCGCCTAAGAAGAGATTCCATGATAATCAAGTAGAGGTAAGTTAGGCTACTGATGCCGATGATAGTTAGCAAAGACATGCCTCCAAATAACGTTAACAGAGACAATTGTAGGCTAAATATCGTGAGACAAATAAAAGCCAAGAAAGCAAAACTCCATGGAAAAAAGAGTCCGGCTAGTAAAAAGCTTCGCTTAAACAGCGTAGATAGGGAAAGGTCTCTTTTGACGGCCTGAGGATAAGCGTACAAAAAGAGTATAACCACCAGAAATAAAACAGCAATGCAAAGTACTTTAAATCCTTGAAAAACTAGGCCTGATTGGTTTCGAATTAAGAAAACATCTAAGAGACAAATACTCATTATCCCAAGTTCAATAAGACCAAGGCGCAGCCCACTTTTAAAATAATATTTAAAATGAGAACTATAAGTAGTAACAAGCTGACTAACTTGACCTTCTCGCCAATCCAACAAACTCGCATACAAAGCCATTTTAGCAACCCCAATTGTCAGAAGAGGAAGGCAGGACAAGACAAATAAGAGATTAAACACGAGCAAATCAAATAGTGCTGCGCTAGCCCTCATCCATTTACTATCAAGATTAAAAAGAGAATGTAAAAGTCCCTGTTTTTTCGACGTCACACCATCACTTCCTTTCCCTCAATTGGGTCACTGCCAAATCAACCTAATCTGCCATTAACACTTTGATTAAGCATTTTGTAACTGCTTCCCTTGCTTGGTTAAAATTATTGGGTTGGTGAGGCTCATTAGGAAAAAAGTAAGCAAAGCTATCATCAACCAAATCTAGGTCATAGGTTCGATCACAGGTTACAAAGCCAATATCAGCTTCTTGTTCAAAAGGCACTGCTTCAGCTTGATTACCTATACCATAACGAATGCACTCATTCCCAGCTAGCAAAAGGTGGCAATCTGCATACCGTTTGTGGTATTCCAACAATGAATTGTCCGCTTTACTCAATTGATTTCTTTGAATAACTGCAAATACTTTCTCCCCTAAAATAGGATATTTCCCTTCAGCTAGTTGCCTCAAATCTGTGGTTTGTAAAAAGGTAATCGCCGCATCCAAATGAGGGTGAATCCCTCGGTAACGGCTAATATTTTTTAAACGATCATAAAACATGTTAGAAACCTTTCTTGATTTAACCTTTCACAGCACCCATAGTAATGCCTTGGGTAAATGATTTTTGGAAGACAAGAAAGACTGTTACAATAGGCACTGCAGCCATGGCAGCCCCTGCCATAATTAAGCCATAATTAGTAGCCATTTCAGCTTGCATAGTGGCAACACCAAGTGAAATCGTTAAATTTTCCCGAGATGTTAACATCACCAACTGCATAAAATAATCATTCCAAGTATTGATAAAGGTAAAAATCGCTAGTGCTGCAAAGCCTGGTTTGACAATAGGGAAAGCCACATTGAAAAAGGTGCGAATCTCGCCACAACCATCAATCTTGGCGGATTCCAATAACTCGGTTGGAATATTTTCTGAGAACTGTTTCATGAGGAAAACGCCAAATGGCCACCCCACAAGAGGCAAAATAACAGCTGCCAAGGTGTCATGGATTCCCATAAAATTAACAATCCGCACAAGAGGTACTAGAACAACCTGTTTTGGCAAGGCCATGGCAGCAATAAAAATCGAAAACAAAATCCGCTGTCCATAAAACCGCTTTTTGGCCAAAGCATAGCCTGCCAACGAGGAGGTTCCGCAAACCAAAAACATGGTCACCACCGAAATAAAGACACTGTTCCACAACCATTTTAAGGCTGGATTTTGAATGACCAAGGCCTTAAAATTTTCAATAGTAGGTACCTTTGGCCACCATTGCGGTGGAATCATAATGGTATCGGCTTGAGCCTTAAATGCTCCTGTCATAATCCAATAAAATGGGAAAATAAACAAAATGGTCAAGATGCATAGAATAACAGTAGTCAGAATATCCGATGCGGTTAGTTTCTTTTTCTTCATCTTAATATCCTCCTAATATTCCACATCATTGCCTAAAATTTTAAATTGAGCAAAGCTGATGATTGCAATCATGACTGCCAAGAATACACCCATTGTGTTGGCATAGCCGTATTCAGAGAGCTTAAAGGCTTTTTCATACAAATAGTACATGAGAGTGCTGGTTGAATAATTTGGCCCTCCAGACGTCAAGAGTTGAATCAAAGCAAAACATTGGAAGGAATTAATTGTTGTTATGACAGCAATATATAAGGTTGTTGGCAGGAGACTTGGCCACTTGATATTCCAAAACACCTGAAATTCCGTCGCCCCATCCACACGTGCAGCTTCTACCAAAGAGTTATCAATATTTCCCATAGCTGCAATATATAGAATAATAGGCTGCCCAACAGATGTGGTTAATAAAATAACAATAATAGCTAACAAAGCCCAGTGCTTATCTCCCAGCCAACTAATATTTTGTTCAATCACATGAGCATATTTTAAGACATAATTCAAAATCCCTGACATCGGATCATAAATCCATTTCCAAACCACCGTTACGGCAACACTTCCGGTAACAACAGGTAGAAAGAAAACTGCCCGATAAAACGAACGTGCCACCACATTTTTGTCATAAGTCTTAGCAGCCACAAAGAGAGAAAAGAAAACCACAACTGGTACTGAGCCAATTACGATAATCAACGTATTGATAAGAGATTTCATAAAGATAGGATCTTGAAACATCCTAGCATAATTGGCAAAACCAACAAAGGTAAACTCTGTCATGGAATAATTGAAAAAGCTCGTCACAAAGCCCATAATCATCGGTATCAAGACAAAAATCACAAAGAAAACCAAGACCGGAGCTAAGAAAGCGTATGAGATGAGCGTCTCTCGCATTTTTAATTTATTGACGTTCACTTGAAATACCTCTTTTTTCTGTTCAACTTTTCTAAAAAGAAAAGCTTCTTTCCAGTGACCATTTGACATGTGCATTGAAAAGAAGCCACTTGTTAGGAACACTTATTGTGTTTTTTTGATTGTCTTGTTTGCTTTTTCAGTGAAGGCTTTCAAGGCATCTTCTGGTTTTTCATCACCATTAGATACAGCTTGAACCATTGGGAACCAAAGGGTTCTCATTTCCGCAAACCCATCAATCGTGTTGTAGTATGGTGAGTAGAAACTTGTCCATTCAGCAATTTTTTCCATTCGTTTGTCTTTGTAAAGATCCCCGTAAGAAGTTCTCACAGGAAAGGCACCTGTACGGACAACATTTTTAGGTCCCCATTCTTTATCATCAGCGATAAATTGGATAAATTTCTTAGAGGCAGCGACTTTTTGATCATCTTTGTTATTAAAGACCGCAAAACCATTTACCAAATATTCTAACTCAGGCTTGCCATCTTCTGATGGGAATGGGATTTCAAGGTAATCAACTTTACTAGCTTCCAATAATTTAGCTTGGATGCCTGGCTGTGCAGGCGCCCAAAGAATGGTAAAGGAAGTTTGGCCATTCGCAAAGTTTTGAATATCAGCTGAACCGTCGTATTGAGAGCCATTCATCATTAAACCATCTTTAATCCAATTGGAAATCTTGGTCATGGCTTTAATAGAGTTTGCATCATCTGTGGTGTATTTACTTACTTTATCATCGGTAATATGACTGCTATAAAGGTTAGCAAAGAAGGCGCGCGGTCCTTGGTCACCACCTTGACCATTAGCAAAGAAAGAACCTGGGTTATATCCTTTGTCCTTCAATGCTTTCAAGACTTTTTCAAAATCGTCAGTTGTCCAACCTTCTTTCACAAGGTCAAGGACGCCAGCATCTTTGAGCATTTTTTTATTCAACGCCATGTAGAATGGAGCAGAGCTGATAGGATACATGTAGGCTGTATCTCCTGCTTTTGAGGCTTGAATCAATTTGTCATTGTTAACATCTTTGGTAAATTCTTCGGTAAACAAGTCATTCAAGTCAGCTAATTTCCCATTTTTACCATATTGAATGATACGGCCTGGAGCATCAAAGAGGACATCAGGAGCTGTTCCAGCTTCAATAGCAGTTGTGATTTTCTCAGGGCCAGATGTAAAATCAATGGTTTCCAATTTTACCTTGATTTCTGGATTAGCTTTCTCAAAGGCAGCAATCAACTTCTTTTCATAAGTTCCCACACCATCTTCAGCTTTTTCTTGCGTAAAGACTGGGAAAGCCCACCATGTGATTTCTGTTTTAGCAGCATCAGATTTACTTGCACTGGCCTCTTTCTGGCTATTTCCGCCACAAGCTGCTAGTCCTAAAACAGATGCACCAAGCATCGCTAATGAAGCAAACTTCTTCATATTCATCGTAAAATCTCCTTTTTTTGATGTGTGTTTCTATTTTGACAACCACTATTAGGATTTGAGCGCTTCGATAAAACGCTCTGCAATTTCCTTAGGCCTTGTGATGGCCCCTCCAACAACAATACCTGCCACCCCTAAGTCATTAATTTTCTTGGCTTCTTCTGGGGAATGAATCTTCCCTTCGGCAATGACAGCAACACCTTCTTTGCAAAGGGCTTCTATCAATGCCACATCAGGACCTGCTTCCTGACGGCTATACGGGGTGTAGCCTGACAGAGTGGTTCCAACAAAATCAATGCCAGCCTGATGGGCCACTAGTCCTTCATCAAGGGTACTAATATCAGCCATCAAGAGTTGATTGGGGTATTTTTTCTTAACTTGTCGAATAAAACTGGCAATGTCCAAGCCATCATGACGGTCACGCTTGGTACAATCCATAGCAATCACTGCAATATTTAAGGCTGCTAATTGATCCACTTCGGCCATCGTTGCCGTAATAAAAGGCTCTTGCGGCGGGTAATCTTTTTTGATGATACCGATAATTGGTAGGTCTGTTATGGCTTGAATTTCTTTAATATCCCTAACGGAATTGGCTCTGATGCCGACAGCACCAGCTTCTTGAGCAGCTTTTGCCATCAGTGGCATAACGCCCCCAGTCTCTGAATAGAGAGGCTCACCTGGCAAAGCCTGACAAGAAACAATAATCCCACCCTTTAACTGCTCCATGAGCTTTTCTTTGGTTGGTTTATCAGGCATAATGTCTACTCCTTGTGCTTCTTAGTTTTAATAAAGAGAACGTTCACAAATTTATTATAACAAGAAATAAAGCGTTTTCAACACTTGTTAGACGTTTAGAAACTACTTTCATTTTTAGCTTAAATTTCTCTTTTTTTGAATTTGCTTTCAGATAAGAAAAAGCTATTGGTAAGGCTGCTAGTGATTACAGAGCATCCACTACTTTCTTTTCTAATGAACGGTTGCCAGAAGACCGTTTTATAGCGATTATTTTCAAGGACACTTTGACAAACCACAAAAAACCAAGAGCCTCGAGCACTCTTGGTTTACTTTAGTTGTATTTTTTGCAATTAAGCTGATAATACTTTACGTCCTTTACGACGACGTGCAGCAAGCACGCGACGTCCGTTTTTAGTTGACATACGGTGACGGAATCCGTGTTTACGTTGACGACGGATTTTACTTGGTTGATAAGTACGTTTCACAGTGAATACCTCCTCATAGATTTTGTATTCGTTTAGCCGGCTATTTGTGATATCAGTTACTAAACATACTATAATATTCTATCTTAAAGAGGGTCTGCTGTCAAGATTTATTTTCGTTTTTCAACAGTTTCTCTCATTTAAGAAATCGCTCATTTCATAAAGTGTCTCTTCTCTGACACTGTTCTTGTACCTTACCATTGAAACCTTATCAGTAGCAACCATAATCAACGAGATCAGTAAAACAATCGCTTAAGCTGGTCATACAAAAAATCTTCGATAGTTGAACTAACTACCGAAGATTCTTTTTAGGATCTAACGTTGAAGACTGACTACCACATAACGGTTAGGATCATTGCCTTCAGAATAACTTTCAACCCCTTCAATGGTTGAAACGGTTTTATGAACGATTTTACGCTCACTGTTACTCATAGGATCCATGGTGTAGTCCTGGCCAGATTCCAACACACGCTTCGCAATCTTTTGCGTAAAGTCAATCAGGGTTTCTGTTCGATGTTCCACATAATCATGGACATTCAAAGACACTGAGAAATTCTTTGAATAGCGGTCGTGCAAGAAATTTTGAGCTAACAACTGCAAGGATTTCAAAACCTTACCATGGTAACCAATCACACGTCCCGCCTCTGGTGTTTCGATTTGCAAATTGATTTGGCGACGGTTGTTACTTGTTTCAACGGTGGCTTCGATATCCATTTCATAGATGATTTTAGTCACATAATCGGACACTTCCTGAGCAGCTTTTTCAATATCTTTGCTTAAACCATCGTCACCAGCATCTTGGGGCACTGCTGATTCTTCGACTGGGCTTGAGGGTTGTTCTACTTCTGTTTCAGTGTCTGTCTCAGCAAGATTTGCAGGGGGTTGCACTGGACTTTCTTCAGGCATGAGAGGAACCACTTTAGTATCTTCTGCTTCTAACTCTTGAGCGGCTTTCATTTCTTCAAGTTCTACATCAGCAGGATTAACCACGGGAGCATTTTGACGATTAATATCCTCTGGAACACCTCGAGTGGCTTTTTTATCAGCCTTATAAACCGTCTTGTCGCTGATACCTTCAATATCAACTTGGGCTGGCTTTTTACCGAACCCGAGGAAACCTTTTTTCTCTTTTGAAATGACTTTGATATGCGCTTTAAGGCGTGATAAGCCTAACTCTTGAAGTCCTGTTTCGATAGCCTCTTCGACTGTTTTTCCTGTAAATAATACCATAACCTAAACTCCTATTTTCTCTTCATTGCTTTTTTACGAGCACGACGTTCACGAAGACGGCGTTCTTTTTCTTCATTAGCAAGACGTTGTCTTTCCGCAATAATCTTAAAAGGATTGTTTAATAACAGTAGTTGTACCACTTGAAAGGCATTGGAGACCGTCCAATAGAGCACGACCCCGCTGGCCAAGGTGAAGCCCATGAAAAAGATCATTAGCGGCATCACATAAATCATAATAGTCATCATGATGTTTTTTTCTCTAGCCGCGAGGTTGGTTAACCACGTTGATAAGAATGTAAAGAGAGCCGCTAAAACTGGCAAAATATACAAATGGTCATGCTGTGCCAGTTCCACCCACAAGAAGGTCCCTGTTTTCAAGAAAGGTACCCGTGTCAATGCTTGGAATAGGGCAATCATGACTGGCATTTGAATCAAGAGGGGCATGAGGCTAGCATAAGGGTTGACCCCATATTTTTTGTAAAGGGCTTGACTTTCTTCAGCTAACTTCATCCGCGTTTCTGTGTCTTTCCCAGCGTACTTCTTTTGCAATTCTCTAAGTTCAGGCTGGATGTCTTGCATCTTCTGACTTGATTTGATTTGCATGTTGAACAAAGGCATGAGCAAGAGACGAATGATGAGGGTAAAAAGAATAATCCCAACCCCAATGGACCCATCAAAGGAGAGCCATTGAATCGCTCTGGCAAAAAGATAGACCAACTGGTCCCAACCACTGGTCGACTGGGCGGTTACTTCGCCACGGCCACAAGCCGCTAATAATAGAACTAAAGGTGCTAAACCTGCAATTTTAATGTTTTTCTTCACTCTCAAAACCTTCCTCAAGCAATTGCGCTAACTTTAAAACATGATGTAAATTTTGTTGAAGCTCATGGTAATCCAAAGTTTCTACTCCCTTGCGGGCAATTACCACAAAATCTTCTGATTTGAGCTGATTTCCTAAGGCCATAAGAACATGACGAATCTTCCGTTTCACAGCATTTCGTGTGACGGCATTTCCTAATTTTTTACCAGCTGAAATCCCTACTCGGAAGTGTTTTTGATCTTTTGCTAAATGATAAATGACAAATTTTCGATTTGCCGTGCTTTTGCCAGCCTTAAAAATGGCTTGGAAATCTTTCTCACGCTTGACACGATAGGTCTTCTTCAAAACTTAACTCCATAATCTAAATTATTACCATTATACCACATCCCCTAAAAAATTAAAAAGCCCTAACCCTTTCAGATTAAGCCTCTTTCTGTACTATTTCTAGTTTTTGTGCTTCAACTGCCTTTTGTCACTCCATCTTTTCGTAGTCTAGTTCTCCTTTTGACAAAGGAATAACCTTCAGAAAACAACCATAAAAAGTCAGAATCCACAAGACGTCAGCTACTTGTCCCTGTATTTAGCTATCAAAAAACCCGGCAAGCCGGGCTTTGATACTGATTTTATAATCAGTTAATGTGATATCCAAACAAAGACAACTGAAATAATCATGTCGTCTATTAGGCTGTCATATCAAAAATACTATTTGTTTATGGAGAGAGAGAGAAAACAATATTTTGATTGAATTGGGGATTGACCACCTGATAGACCGATGATTTCGTAGATCTTTATTTACATTAGCTATTATAACGAAAAATAGCCTGATAAGGTCATCATTTCCTGAAATGTTGGTTTTTTGTCCTAAAATGTCAGTTATTAGGATTATTTTTAATGTAAGGCTTCCCATTTTTCAAAAAGGCATTTCATTTTTAAGCGTGAGACCATACAGGAATCCCCATTATCGAAATAGAGGAGCTGTTTGGATTTATCAATACGCACAACCTTATCTAGATTAACCAAGTAAGATCTATGGCATAAGAAAAGCTTTGGAGCCACAGCTTGTATCTCAGATAAATTGCCATAAAACTCCAGTCTCTCCGTCTGAGTCCACAAACACACCTTGTGGGGTGTCGTAGCAGTAGCAAAATAAAGGATATCTTTGTAAGGTAATTTCAACCTTGTCTGAGGGGTCTCAAATAAAAACATGTCTTCTGATTCACGGCTAGACATCATCTCATAGGTATAGCGGATACATTCTTCAATCTGATCCCTAAATTGTTGTTTATCAACTGCTTTGTCAATAAAATCTAAGGCAGACACTTTGTATTTAAAAGAAATAGGAGCAAATTCAGAATGTGTGGTAACAAACACAATGACCGCATTGGGGTCTTTTTGTCGAATATCTGCTGCCAATTCAAGCCCTCGGCGATCCTCATCACCAATCTCAATGTCTAAAAAATATAGCTGGTGATCGCCTCTTTCTTGAATGCTTTCAAATAATTTATGAGGATTGGCAAACACTTCTAGCTGATTACAAGGGATTTTAGCTTCTTCCAAGACGTCTGCCACTACAGATTCAATACGTGTCTGTTGGATAAAATCATCTTCAAGAATAAAAATATTCATCATAGCTTATCTCATTTCTAACAATTGCCTCAAGCGGTAGTGATCACTTTTACTTGAAAGCGTGATTTGGGGATGACCATCTAATATTTCGAAAAAGCGTGGAAGACTCTTTTGACGGTCATCAAAAAGACTTACCATATCCACACGATTCGTTTTTGTACTATTCTCAATAATAAAGAATTGTTTCCCATCTTGTTTAAAATAGGCAATCGATAAAAAGGGTCTTCTACTACCTTTTGCTGTCTCAATAGCGTTGTCTACTAGTCCAGTAAACAGTACAATAAGGTCTAGGAGTTTTATCGGTAAATCATCTATCACATCGGGAATTTCAATATAAAGATCAATGCCATAATGCTGCGCTTCAAGCAGTTTAGAATTCATGACACTACGTACTACTGCTTCTTTGATATTGTCTAACGACGACATTTCATAGCCCGGCCGTCTCAGAGAGGTAGCTGATTGCTGAACAACGGTCTCATAAACTTGAGTAATACTTTCGATATCGCCACTATCAATACTATCTTTGAGACTGATTAAGATATTTTCTGAATCATGCTTAACTGTTCTGATATCACGGTAAAGTTGTTCAATCGACTGATTATAATTCTCTAAGTAGGCAATACGCTCATTCTGGGCTTGGGCTAACTTTTGTGATAACTGGTCCTTGGCAAAACGGTCTAACTTCACAATAATCCATATGAGAATAGCCAAATAGATAAAAATCAAAATAGAGCGGTAACGGAAATATAATCCTAAAAACTCACTCTGGACCTTCACCAAAAAATGCACAAAGAAATAATAGGAAAACATGGTGGTATTCATCCAAAAAACCCACTTTTTCATTTTATCTTCGCTGATAAACCTTAGCAGGCTAAGATCAATGCTAAAAATATAGCTGAAGAGGTAAAACATGGGAAGGATCAGCAAATAACACAGTTCGAGAAGCCTAAGGTCACTATTGATTTGACGAATGCTAAATCCTAGCACAGCAGGCAAAAAGAAGGAACCAATCACCCGAAAAAGCAATTCAACAATCATAATGGCAAAGAAGCCATTGAAAATGTGTTCAGATAGTTTTTTCTGAGGGGCAAATAATAAGCTGACACCGATAAAGAAAAGTTGATCAATCAAGATGACATTATCAAAAAGGACATTTGCCACAATAAAGATAGCCCCTGTCACACATAAGGGTTTCCACTTAAGCTTAATCCCAGAGGACTTTGAAAAAATGATCCAACTATCTATAAAGATGGTGGTATAGAAGAAAAACATACTATGTATAAAAATCATCTAACTACCCTCCACCTTTGGAATTGTCAACGTTTGACTAAATTGATGATGATAACTCTGAGTTCGCAAGCCAAGTTGAGGGTATTTTTGGATAATCCGTTGAGCATTAGCGAGACCGATCCCACGACCTGATCCTTTAGAAGAGTAACCCTCTTCAAAAACTTTGGTAATGTTCACTTTTTCCTTGGTGCTATTAGTGACCGCAAAGACCTGCTGATCATCCAATAAAAAGTAAGCAATGGACATCCGAGGAACTTTAGCCTCTAAAGCTGCTTCGATGGCATTATCACAAAAGATAGACATCAACAGCAACAAATCTAACTCTGGGAGATAGGTCGCTTCAATCTTATCAGGGACCTCCACATTAAGGGCAATACCAGATTTTTCGGCACTGATAATCTTCGCTGACAGTAGACTTTTAATGGATGACATCCCAATTTTTCCTAACTTGGAAATATTATAATGTTTATCATCCCAATAGTCGTTAGCGTCATGGACGGTTGAAGTATACACTTCTTGGATATGGCTCACTGATCGTGTTTGAATGGCTTTGCCTAAGCTTTCCAAACAGTTCAAATAATCACTCTGAAAAACCCTAACATCCCGATAGAGTTTTTCCAGATGTTTGCCATAAGTTTCCAGATTAGCCACATAAGCCTGTTGCTCTTTTTTCAACTCGTTTTTGAGGTACTCCTTGGATTTGTGATTAAAATAAGACAGTAGATAGACCAAAAGAAGCATGAATATTAAAAAGAGCAATTTATAGGAAGTTGGCATGACCATAGAATGCTTAAAATGTAAAAAAGGATCAGTAAATCCTAAAATCATAAAAATATCAATATAGTAAGCCACAATAAAGATTAATAAAATTTTATAGAAGTTACGAGATCTGACGGAGTGGTCCGTTTGGAAGATAATTTTATAATCTTTCCCCACAAGGTAGTTAATGACGGCAAAACTCGGAAATATCATGGCATACGCTAAAAAATCTACCACAATATGACTAAAGTAAAGGTCATTAGATAGAAAAATGTAAGGAATAATGATCATCACAATGAAGCGGGATAATAAATCAATAAAGACGCCGGGCGCAAAAGCGAGGAAAAGCGACTTTAGAGAAAACACTTGGTGATTTGCCTGCCTCAAGATTATTAAAAATAAAAGAGGGTCAATCAATAAAGGCGAGAGGTATGGAAATTGATTAAAAAACAAAGCTATCGCCAAGACAAATAATTGTTTCCAAGCTGGTAATGTAATATCAGATAAGAAGGAAAAAATTGAGATTTCGGTCAAGTAATAGATGATAATAGATACAAATAAAAAAATATAATCGCTACTGGCCATTTTTCCTCCTTTCTAACTTTATTATTTTAGCATATTTTCAAACGTTGGCTATAATACTATTTGATTACAATTCTTTAATCAAACTCACCTAAAAAACGTCAAAAAAATATTGTACACTAATTAAGCTCTAAAAACCATCTCCTGATGTCAAAACTGAGCATCTTTTTTCAAGCAACTAGCTTACGACCAGCCTGATAACCCAAATTTTCTGGTTAGACGGTAATAAATACTATATTGGAAACAGACACAAAAAACTGAGAAGTTTCCACCTCAGTCCCAGGTTGTAGACAATGTACCTCTAAGAGAATTTGTTTACAATATCATCCAAAAATAGTATCACTGTTTGCCTTGTATTGGTCATAGACGAGCGAAGCGAGCCCAAACTCAATACTTTACGCCGTAGCAAAAACGCCAGAAACATAACGTTTCTGGCGTTCGGAGATTCTGAGACCTAGGCTCAACATCTAGGTATGAAATCCCTTAGGGAGTTGCTACCGTCCGTGTTAGCTAAGTCAATTATCATAAATAATAATAACTTTGACGAAATCAGACTTTCTCCTCAGTCCTTCCATGCCTTAGGCCTTGTCAGAATAGATAAGACTTATGACAGGTTTTTAAAGCATCTTGTTAATATGTTCGATAGATTTGTCACGACCTAGCAAATAGATTGTATTTGGTAATTCAGGGCCATGCATTTCACCAGAAACAGCAATACGAATTGGCATAAAGAGGTTTTTACCCTTGATTCCTGTTTCTTTTTGAACAGCCTTAATTTGTGGGAAAATGTTTTCTGGTTTAAAGTCTTCATCTGACATAGCTTCCAATTTTTCCTTGAAAGCTTGCAAGACTGTCGGAACAGTTTCACCTGCCATGACTTCTTTTTCAGCTTCTGTCAATTCTGGGAAGTCTGAGAAGAAAAGATCGGTCAGTGGAATAATCTCATCTGCAGATTTTAACTGTGGTTTGTATAATTCTACTAGCTTCTCAGCTTTTTCAGTCAAACGGCCTGCTTCTTCAAGGAAAGGTTTGCAGAGGGCATAAACTGTTTCAAAATCCGCATTTTTTAAGTACTCATTGCTCATCCAATCCATTTTCTTCTGATCAAAGGCAGCTGGCGACTTGCTGAGGCGATTTTCATCAAAAAGGTCAATTAACTGCTCACGAGAGAAGATTTCCTCTTCTCCGCCAGGATTCCAACCCAAAAGTGCAATAAAGTTAAAGACAGCTTCAGGCATATAACCTTTTTTGCGGTAATCTTCGATAAATTGAAGAGTATTGGTGTCGCGTTTGGATAATTTTTTCCCTGTTTCAGAATTGATGATAAGGGTCATGTGACCAAAGGCTGGCGCTTCCCAACCTAGGGCTTCATACACCATCAATTGTTTTGGCGTATTGGCAATATGGTCATCCCCACGGATGACATGTGAAATTTGCATGTCATGGTCATCTACAACAACCGCAAAGTTGTAAGTTGGGTAACCATCTTTTTTCTGAATGACCCAGTCACCACCGATATTGCCACCTTCAAACTCAATATCGCCTTTAACCATGTCCGTCCATTTGTAAATACCAGCTTCATTAACAGCTAAACGAACGGTTGGAACAATTCCTGCCGCTTCACGCTCGGCAATGTAAGCTGCTTTTTGCTCTTCTGTCATGCCAAGAAATTCATTGATGTAGCGTGGTGTCTCACCCGCTGCTTCTTGGCGCTCACGCTCGGCTGCCAATTCGTCTTCAGTCACGTAAGACTTGTAGGCCTTGCCTTCTGCCAATAATTGATCAATGTATTTTTGGTAGAGATCTAGACGTTCTGACTGGCGGTATTGCTCATGGGTTTCTGGGCTTTCATCCCAGTCCACACCAAGCCATTTTAAGTTTTCTAATTGCGAACGCTCACCGTCTTCCACATGACGTTTACGGTCGGTATCTTCAATACGAATGATAAACGTACCGCCATGATGACGTGCATAAAGGTAGTTAAAGAGCGCTGTACGCGCATTTCCGATGTGTAGTAATCCCGTTGGACTTGGTGCGTAACGCACACGAATTGGTTTTGTTGACATGTGAGTCTCCTGTAACATTTTCAAAATTCAATCGTTTCTATTATAGCACTAATTAGCCAAAAAAGGGAGGGGATTTCTCTTTTTCAAATCATAGCTGTTCTCTCTACCCAGAATCCGTCAGGAATTATCTTGTTAGACCACATCTTGAGGAGAACTAACAGGTGCTAGCTGGCGGTTCTTATACACATAAGCAATGAGTAAAACACTCAACCCCATAAATAGCATGCTAATCCAGTCTAATGGAACTAACACCACAAGCCCTGATACCAAAAGACGTGATAGGACAGCGCCAAACTGAACATAGGTTCCAATTCCAGACCCGATCATGGCAAGCCTCTCTTCGGGTAAAGTATTCATGATAATAGCATTTAATTTAGGATTAATCATCCCAGAAATAATGGTTGTTAAGACAAGGCTACAGTAAAGGCCATAAATAAAGTGAAGAAGGAGACTAATAAAAATAAAAGGAGTCGTGAGGGTAATCAGTTTAACCAAGAAAAGTAGACGTGTCTCTTTAAACACTGTCATGGCTAAAAAGCCACCTAAAATTGTCCCTGCAATACTAAAGGTTGATAAAAGCGCCAATGTGGTAACAGGATTGATGACCAGCATCGATTTGTCCTGACTAATGAGAGCTGCGACAAGCAGTGAAATAACTGTAAACAAAGCATTGAGAAAAGGGGCCACTACTAAACATTTACTAATATCAGGATATTTGATGCATTCCTTAGCTGCAATTACCATATTGCACCATAAATCTTTGATGACATGTGTTTCTTTTTTCTGATCTACCAGGATTGGACGTTCCTTAACTAAAGCGTCTAAGGATGGTGCTAAGAATACCATAAAACAAGCACAGATTCCAAAGGTAGCCGCATTCACAAATGCTAAACTTCTAAAACTAAACACAGTAACCAAAACAGCGCCAAGAGTCTGGAAACCAATAGAAAAGAGAGACCGAGCTGTCTGGCGAAAAGCGAAACTATTTGCACGGTCCTCATTGGACACAATACGAAGACTTAGAGGGGTGTAAAGTCCATCCTCGTATTGTCCTGCCAGATCAGATAAGACATTGATGAAAGCCACCACCACAACAACCCAGAGGCTTGGTTGAAAACCAATAATAATACCGACTATCACATAGAGTCCTACTCGAAAAAGTAAGGTCTGGAGGATTGTTTTAACCTTATGAACCGTTTTATCCGCCCAATATCCCATAATAAAACCTGTCAAGTAGGGCAATGCCTCTGAAAGACCAACAATCGAAATACCTAGCTTGGCATCAGGGAGCTGCAAGACGTAAGCCATTAAAGCCAAATAGTACATCACATCTCCAAAACTGGACAGCATATCACTGGCGAATACAGCCATAAAGAGCTTATTAGTCAATAGTTTTTTCATGAGGTCTCCTTTATTTAATTTGCGGAATTTTCAGACGAATTAACTGTTAAGAAAAAGAGCAGAAAACTGGTCGTCTATTCTGCTCTATGAATGGCCTAAAGGTAATGAATCTCCATACTTGAAAAAACCAAATCAGCATCGATAACCAAGACTTTTTCCGTTTCTGGTGCTGTAGGAGCTTGATTAACCGAGCTGAAAACATGATCCCCCACAACCTCTACTCGCCAATGACGCGGAAGATAAATGGTTACGGATGAAAAGACGGCATCAACAGTGTAAGTAGCCTGTTCTCCCTCTATTTCAGCACCATCAAAGTAGACCGTTGCACTTCCAAACAAAACTTCTACAGAATCATTTGAAAAATGATTGTCATTAATGTAACGGCTAAAACTGCCAAAAGCCTTGCTCATGCCTTTATTAAGATGTTTAACCATCTTATTATTTTCAAAGGATGTCTGGTTATTATAATATGAAAAGACGGAGTTGCCATAGCGAGAAAGGTTAGTACCTTTGAAAATCAAGATCAACCCTAAACCAACTAAAATCGTCACCAGCATCAATAACCAGCTGGTGATATTAACCCAATGGAATATATCGTTTAACTGGGCAAAACTACAAATAGCCAATACTGTTCCTAAAATAAAATGACGTTTAGCAAGTTGGCTAACGGCCCCAAAGGTCAAAAAAGCAATCCAGACAACAGTCCAAATAGGTAACTGGGCGAGGCCCAACTGTTCTTTGAAAAGCAAGAACCCTGCTAATAAAATCAATCCAATTCCTAATAATGTGCGTTTCATACGTTACCTCATTTCTCTAAGCTTCTCTTTCAATAGTTGATAATAGTGGCGTGACACATGGACCTGTTTATGAGTCTCGTAAAAACAAATACGGCTCGTCCCTGAGAAAGATTTTTCCAAGGCATAAATGCAGCTTGTATTGACAATAGTCGCCTTAGCCACACGACAGAAAGTCGTCGGAAGATAAGCCTCTAATTCATATAATTTGAGTTTGACCTCATAGGCATTGTCTTTTGTATGGCCAAAAATTTTAGACCCATCTGTCTCAAAGAAGAGAATATCGGAAAGAGCTAAAAAATATTCATTGTTACCCTTGTAAAAAATCAGGGGTTGGCGCTCCAGTTGGAGAAGCGCCTGCTGAAGTTGAAGAACCTGCTCTGTGACCTGCGCTGCTTTAATGTTGATTTCAATATCCTCACAGGACGCATCTAATTCAATCACAATCTTCACTGGGCACCTCCCTTCCCTGTCCTAAGAAACATTTAATCTAGTCGTCACCTTTGTTACTCTATTATAACAAGCTTTGACCTGAATACAAGAGCATTTAAGTAAGTGGTCTATTTTTCGACCTAAGTGGTTTAAACCAAGCACTAAAACAGCGCAGACACTTGCTACTGTGGATCTATGGCATTGCTTACCCCCCTTATCAATCAAAAAAGCCCCAGAAGGGCTTATCTATCAGGTATGACTAACGGAAGGTAAAAAAGGTTTCAACATAGTCGTAAAGTGTTCAAGGTTTAAACTTTGCACATAGATATCACCAGTACCTTTGAATGTATTCACAATGCCTTCGCCTGTGCCAAAGGATTGTAAGAGGCCATTTTCTAGGTGAATGTTATAGTCCAATTCTTGGCTCCAAGCCACAACATGAGCGTTATCAATCGTAAGACTGTCTTCAAGCAAACTTATTTTTTTGATGGAACCAAAGGCGTTGGCTAACAGCGTTCCCTCACCTTGTGTTGACATCACAAATAAGCCGCCTTGACCACCCAAAAGGGCCTTGCCAATGGACTGGCGTTTCATCACGTAATGCGCCGACCCATCCATGGCCAAGAAGGCACCATCATTCAAACAGTATTGATTAATTCCTAGTTCTAAGGAGATTACTTGACCCGGCATCGAAGGAGCTAGAGCGAGTTTGCCATGTTCATCTTTGGCAACTGCCTTTGTCACAAACATCGATTCTCCAGAAACCATGGAGCGTCCAATGGCACCGACTAGTTTCCCAAACCCAGAGCCACGACCGTTCAAACTTGTTTGCAAAGTAACCGACGGTGTGTGGTATACCATACTTCCTTGTTGGAGAAAGATAGAATCTCCTGCTTCTAAATCAATTTCCACAAGAGGAAATTGCATATTGCTATCAATCTGATATGTCATACGGTTATCTGCCATCGCCGTCTCCTTTGTATGAGTTTATTCATACAAAAAGTATATCGTTTTTTTGAAATGCTGTCCACTCCTTACCTAATGGTTCTCACCTTTTTCCACCAGCAAAACAGGCACAGCACTTTAGAAAGCCAAGCTTATTTACTCCACAGGTGTCATGCGTCCAGTGTCCACATCGTAGATAGCTCCATTGATCACCACATCATCAGGAATCAAAGGAGACTGACGCAAAATAGCCATGTCTTCTCTGACACTTGCCTCCACGTCTGTAAAAGGCAGAAAATCTCTATCGCCTACCTCAAAGCCTAAGCTATCTCGAAGCTGCCTCGCAAAACCTTCATTAGTAAAGGTTTGCGCCCCACAGTCTGTATGATGCAAAACTACAATTTCGCGCGTTCCCATTTGCTGCTGAGAAATAACCAGCGACCGAATCATATCCTCTGTCACACGCCCACCCGCATTCCGTAAAATATGGGCATCTCCAAGGGCGAGGCCTAAGGCTTGTGCCACGTGCAACCGCGAATCCATACAAGTCACTATGGCCACTCGCGTTTTAGGTTTTAGAGGTAAATGCGCTGTTCCATGCAAAGCTACATAAGCTTCGTTAGCTGATAAAAAATGGTCAAAGTAAGACATGCCTAAACTCCTTTTGCAAAATAGCAGAGCTATTTTAGATAGTAGTCTGCCTATCTTAACATCTTTTAGTAGAAATAGCTGAATTAACCACTTAGACGGCTGATATCGTTCGGAAAGTTTTAAAAAACAAATGATTTGGATACTTTCTTGACGAAGTTCCTCCTCACTTGCTCTTACTTTCTAATCTTTTAGCCAAAAACGGCCTTTAAAACCTGACCAACTGTTGTCACACCCACCACTTCAATACCATTAGGAATACTGATGCCCTGCAGAGCATTTTTAGGGACGTAAATTTTAGTAAAACCAAGCTTGGCTGCTTCATTAATTCGTTGTTCGATACGGGTCACCCGCCGAATCTCACCAGTCAACCCAATCTCTCCTAAGAAGGCTTCTTGAGGGTTGGTTGGTTTTTCTTTATAACTGGATGCGATGGCTACGGCTACAGCTAAATCAATAGCAGGTTCGTCTAGCTTGACACCACCAGCCGATTTGAGGTAGGCATCTTGATTTTGCAAGAGAAGCCCACAGCGTTTTTCTAAGACTGCCATGATTAGGCTTACGCGATTGAAATCAAGTCCCGTAGTGGTTCGTCTAGCATTACCAAAAACGGTTGGGGTTACCAAAGATTGGACTTCCGCTAAAATTGGACGACTACCCTCCATGGTCACCACAATGGCGGAGCCTGTAGCACCATCTAATCGTTCTTCAAGAAAAACTTGGCTTGGGTTTAAGACCTCAACGAGTCCAGCTGATTGCATTTCAAAAATACCGATCTCGTTGGTAGAGCCAAAACGGTTTTTCACCGCCCGCAAGATGCGAAAAGTATGATGCCTTTCCCCTTCAAAGTAGAGAACGGTATCCACCATATGTTCTAACATGCGGGGACCAGCCAAGGTTCCTTCCTTGGTAACATGTCCTACAATAAAGGTTGCAATGTTGTTAGTCTTTGCAAGTTGCATCAATTCGGCAGTGACTTCTCTCACCTGACTCACTGATCCTTGAACACCTGTAATATCAGGACTCATAATGGTTTGGATAGAATCAATAATCAAGAAATCTGGATTTAAGTTTTCAATCTCTGTACGAATGGCCTGCATATTGGTTTCAGCATAGAGGTAAAATTCATTGTCAATATCTCCCAGGCGCTCACTCCGCAGTTTAATCTGCTCTGTTGATTCTTCCCCAGAAACATACAGAACAGTTCCCTTATTAGCTAGCTGGGTGGATACTTGCAAGAGCAGGGTGGACTTCCCAATACCTGGATCCCCACCAATTAAAATCAAGCTCCCCGGAACGACACCGCCACCAAGGACACGGTTAAACTCTGCCATATCGGTCTGTGTCCGATGATAGCTGATATTGTCCACATCTTTTAATTTAACGGGCTTACTTTTCTCACCTGTCAAACTGACACGAGCATTTTTAACCTCTTTGACCTCAACTTCTTCCACAAAGGAAGACCAGGCCGAGCAGTTTGGGCAACGCCCTAAATATTTGGGTGACTGATACCCACATTCTTGACAAATGAAGGTTGCTTTTTTCTTTGCTATGGTACTCTCCCCCTTGATAAAATCAGCAAGCTAGTCCTGTTGCATTCAGTAACAGGAACCTATTGGCTATAACACAACTGTCTTATTTTCCTGTAGAACCAAAACCACCTGTTCGTTCACCGCTGGCTTGATCACCATCAGCAATCAAGAAAGGCATGAAAACACCTTGGACAATGCGCTCACCAACTGCCAGTGTAACCGGCTGGTCTGTAATGTTTTGCATCTGCGCAAAAATATGCCCTTCATTAGCGTCATTGCCATAGTAATCCCCATCAATCACCCCAACGGAGTTAATTAAAACCAACCCTTTTTTCCGAGGATTTGACGAACGGTCATAGAGGTAAAGTACCTCGCCATCTTGCATATAGGCTTTAACACCTGTTGGCACCAACTTAATCTCTCCTGGTGCAATGGTTACGCCCTCAGCAACAGACAAGTCATAACCAGCTGCATGCGCTGTCTCACGTTTTGGTAATAGGTCCTTGTTGGTAAAGCCTGATACAAGCTCAAACCCACGAATCTTAGTCATCTTTTTCATATCCTTTCAAGTCAATCATATCCTCTTATTATAGAATATTCGCAAAAGAATAGCAAAAAAGCGATCACTTTTGAAGGGACCACTTTTTAAGTCTGCTATCACATCTCTTCCCCGCGATAACTAAAGCGGATGTGGGGGAAATCATTATCCAAATCCTTGTCTGCCATAAAAGCTTTGGCATCTTTTTTCACTTGAACCAAGTCAATGCCCTGCATTTTGGCAGCGTAGACACAGCCACAATAGCATTGGCGGTAAATATCATACTCCTCACACATTTCAACTGATCTGCGATAACCGTTGTTTTTCTTGAAATCACTTGGCAGGTATTTGGTGGTGTAAACCTTTTGCACATCGATGCCCACATCATTAATGGTTTGCGAATTTTTATGAGGACTGATGGTTAGGGCACTGGCAAAGTAGTCAAAACCAAGTTCCACTGCTTTTTGAGCGGTCTTGTCTAGTCGGTAATCAAAACAGACACGGCAACGGTCCCCACCTTCTGGTTCCTCTTCTAAGCCTCGCACTTGTCGAACATACTCATTGGGGACATAGTCCGCTTCGAGAAACTGAACAGTATTGCCTGTTTTAGTGTTGAACTCAGAGACAAACTGTTGTGTCACATAAGCTCTGCGATGGTATTCGTCCTTAGGGTGAATATTAGAATTGGCAAAGTAAACCGTAATGTCAGCAAACTGCGTCAGGTATTCTAGAGTGTAAGTGGAGCAAGGGGCACAGCAGACGTGCATTAAAATACTGGGACGCACGGATTCTTTCGCCCAAGCCTTGGTCATTTGCTGCATGACCCTGTCATAATTTATCTTTTGATTGGGATTCATGTTAGCGAGAATCTCTTGTAAATCAATCATTGTTGCTACTTTCTAGTTGTTTTTTCTCTTGCTTGCTATTATACCATACCAATCAAGAAAGCTTGACTGCTTTATTGATAAGCAAAAAAACTCCGCTAAGAAGCGGAGCTGATACCATCTATTCAAAGACGAATTGATTGTGATACAATTCGGCGTAAAAGCCTTTTTGATGCAATAATTCCTGATGGTTTCCTTGCTCAATGACCTTGCCATCCTTGAGAACAATAATTTGATCTGCATTTAAAATGGTTTTGAGGCGGTGAGCAATGACAAAGCTGGTTCGACCTGCCACGATAGCTTCCATGGCCCGTTGAATTTTACTTTCGGTAACTGTATCAACATTTGAAGTGGCTTCATCCAAAATCAATACTTCAGGATCAGTAAGCAGGGTTCTGGCAATAGAAATTAACTGCTTTTGACCTGTTGAAAAGACGTTGTCATCATCTGATACATAGGTATTGTACCCTTCTGGTAAGGACATGATAAAGTCATGAATATGGGTTGCACGCGCAGCGGTTTCAACCATGTCTTGACTAATGGTCTGATCGCCAAAACGAATATTATCGGCAATGGTTCCTGAAAAAAGAACTGACTCTTGCAACACAATCCCCACCTTTTGACGAAGGCTATCCAAATCGTAGTCACGAATATCACGCCCATCAAAGGTAATCGAACCTGCATCCACATCGTAGAAACGGTTAATCAAGTTCATAATGGTAGTCTTTCCAGAACCTGTCGGTCCAACCACGGCAATCATTTTGCCCTTGGGTGCCACGATAGATACATCTGATAAGACTTTTTGCCCAGGAAGGTAACCAAAATCAACGTGGTTGATGGCCACTGCCTCTTTTAGGCTGGTAAATGCGGGTGCATTTTGTGGACGAACTTCTTCGGTCTCATCAAACATTTCTTGAATACGATGGGCACCGGTAAAGGCCAACTGCAATTCTCCCCAACTAGACGCAATTTGCATCATGGGTTGGTAATATTGTTGCGAATACTGAACAAAAGTCACCACCAAACCTAGAGCTACGGCAGCTTGTATGGATTTGTCGTTGAGGACAATTGCTGAACCAGCAAAAATCACGATAGCTGTGTTAAGCAGGCTCATTCCATTCATGACTGGGAACAACAGCCCTGAGAACAGACGCCCTTTGAAGGTTGCCTGCCGAACCTTCTCATTGTGTTCCAAAAAACCTGCAACGGTTTCTTCTTGAACGCCCTGCACAATAATCGCTTTTTGGCCAGAAATCTTTTCATCCATGTAAGCATTTAAGGCACTAACCTCTTGCTGTTGAATATTGGTGTATTTTCTTGCCAAACGAATGATAATGACTAGGAAAATAAGAGCAACTGGGGTTGAAGCCATGGTTAACAAAGCCAAGCGGCTATCTTGCCTAAACATCATCCAGACCAAGCCGATGTAGAGGGCAATATTAGTTACCACTTGAACCAAGGATTGGTTCAGCGAGTTTTGAATATTATCCAAATCACTTGTGAAACGAGAAAGAATATCCCCATCTTTATGACGGTCAAAAAAGGCAACCGTCAATCGTTCTAATTTGCCAAATAAGCCCTTACGCATGCGATTGGTTGAATGGGCCACAATACGCGTAAACAAGAAACTGTAAATCAAGTTAGCTAAAACGGTAAAGATATAAGCCATTAATAACTTGAACATCACAGCATTGAAAGCAGATAAATCAGGACTAAAATGCGTCTGACCACTCATCTTAGCAACATAATAAGCTTGTCCTATTTTTCCCAATTCGGTCAAGGACTCGCCTAAAAAGACAGGCGCCTTAACCTGCAAGTAAGTTGCCAGAATAATGGCAGCAGCAATCACTACAAATGATATCCGGTAACGTTTAAAATAAAACCAGAAAAAACGTGCTGTCTTCATTAGTCTTCCTCCTTCCCTTTTTGGGTCTCATAAATTTCACGATAAATCGCATTATTAGCTACCAACTCAGCATGAGTTCCTTCGCCAATCAGTTGACCCTGATCGAGAACTAAAATCTTATCAGCCTTTACCACTGACGAAATTTTTTGGGCAATGATCACTGTGGTGGTCTCTCTCAACTCTTTATTCAAGGCTTCTTGAACTAATCTTTCTGACTTGGCATCCAGAGCTGATGTTGAGTCATCCAATACAAGAATCTTAGGTTGGTTAATGACACCACGCGCAATCGAGATCCGTTGTTTTTGACCACCAGAGAAGTTATTGCCCCGTTCTTCCACTTGGCTTTCATAGCGGTCATCCATACGATCAATAAATTCCTTGGCTTGAGCAATACGCGCTGCTCGTTCCATGGCATAATCATCTGCAGTTGCTGATCCTTGACGGAGATTGTCTGCAATGGTTCCCGAAAAAAGAATAGCCTTTTGCAACACGATAGAAACCGTTTGACGAAGAGTCGCTTGACTCAAGGATTTAATCGGTTTGCCTCCCAGCAAGATTTGACCTTCTTGCGGGTCAAACAAGCGCGGAATAAGCTGTGCCAGTGTAGACTTCCCAGCTCCAGTAGCACCGACAACACCAACCATTTGACCAGGTTCAATCCTAAAGGAAATATGGCGTAAGGTCGGCTCATCATCATTAGGGTAGGTAAAGCTGACATCCTCAAAGACAATACTACCTGAAACCTCTTCTTCTTGCTCGGTGTCAAAGGTCATGGCTGGCTCAGTATTGAGCACCTCTTTGAGACGAGCAATAGAGACAAAGGCACGACTTGCTTGCATGCCCATAAAGCCGACCATGATAATTGAAAACATGATTTGCATCATGTAAGTCATAAAAGAAGCAATATTCCCAATAACGGTAGGATCTGTTTCAACCATACCTGAAACCATATAGATGGACACATACACTGCCAGATAAGATACCAACATCAAAGCAGGTTGCATCAACGAAAAACCGTAGCCGATAAAGAGATTCAAATCTAATAGTTCATTGGACGTTTCTTTAAATTTGGCATATTGTTCCCTTTCTTGCACAAAAGATTTAACCACACGCACGCCACGAAGATTTTCCTTTGCAATTCGATTGATCTTGTCCATCAACTTTTGGAATTTCCCAAAACGTGGGCCCATCTGACTCATGACCAAAGCCATGATAAGACCAATCAAAATAACCATCAGCACAATTACCCACCACAAGTCAGGTAGGGTCTGCACCGCCATGATAAAAGCTCCAATAAAGAGAATCGGCAGACGAAAAAGCACTTGAAACAGCATCATTACCAAATTTTGAATTTGATTAATATCATTGGTCATCCGAACCACGAGGTTCCCAGCATTGAAAGCTTCTACATTGGCATAAGAAAAACTCTGAATTTTTCGGAAGGTCTTCTCACGAATATCCGCTGAGACCCCTTGAGCAATCTTAGCAGCTAAAATAGTATTAACTGCCCCTGAAATCAATCCCATCAGCGCAATGATAAGCAACAATATCCCCACATTGTAAATCTTATCTTGGTTATTTTGAATAACAGCACTCAGCACATCTTTTAAATAATGAGGCTGAAGCAAACTGCTCGCTACCACCCCAATAATCATGATGAGCGAGCCCAATGCGTACCATTTGTAACGCAAAATCGCTTCTTTAAGCATCGTTCTCTCCTTTATAAGTTAGCATATTTTGCTTAAGCTGCTGAATCACCTTTTTAACCGTCAGCAACTCCTCTCTCGTGATTTCTTTAAAGAAATAATGTTCAATATCCTTGCGACATTCTTGCAACAAAGGCAGCTTCTCTCGTCCTGCCTTAGCCAAAATGACTTGCTTGTAGCGCTTGTCTACTTGGGAAGGAAGAACCTTAATAAAACCATTTTTAACCATGCGTTTAACAAGATTACTGGTAACTGATTTTGAAATTTGGAGTTCTTTTTCAATGTCCTTCACAAAAATTTCTTGATCTTGATGCTTGGATAGAAAAACCAAAACGTGTCCCTGGGGTCCTGCTAAATGTTCAAGGTCATATTTCTTTGCAATTTCATCGCTAATTTGTTCAACCTGATGTGTCAACTCACGCAAATCTGCAATTACTCGTGACATCTGTTACCTCCTTGATAGTTTTCATGATAAGTATTTTAGTTCTCTGGATAACTATTGTCAATTAAAATGTCTTGATTTTTAAAAATTATAATTTCCATTCCAAACGGGCAAGACTCGAACCCCTCTGCTATCTTTTCTAATAGAGTTACCTTTCCTCTTATGTTATAATAAGATGATTAGCTCTTAAAGGAGAAGATAAAATGACAAAACAAAAAGTAGCTATTTTAGGACCTGGTTCCTGGGGAACTGCCCTATCACAGGTGCTAAATGATAACGGCCACGACGTTCGTTTATGGGGAAATATTCCCGCTCAAATCGATGAAATTAATACCGAACATACCAATAAACACTATTTTAAAGACATTGTTTTAGATGAAAAGATCAAGGCTACTCTTGATTTAAGAGAAGCTCTAGCAGATGTTGACGCAGTGCTTTTTGTTGTCCCAACCAAGGTGACGCGCTTAGTCGCTAAACAAGTGGCTGAAGTGCTAGACCATAAGGTTGTGGTGATGCATGCCTCTAAAGGGTTAGAACCCGGAACGCACGAGCGCCTATCGACTATCTTAGAAGAAGAAATTCCAGCTGATCTCCGCAGTGAAGTGGTTGTTGTCTCAGGACCAAGCCATGCTGAAGAAACCATTGTTCGTGACATCACCTTGATCACAGCAGCTTCTAAAGATATCGAAGCTGCAAAATACGTCCAATCCCTTTTTAGTAACCACTACTTCCGCCTCTACACTAATACCGATGTGGTAGGTGTTGAAACAGCTGGTGCCCTCAAAAACATTATCGCTGTTGGGGCCGGTGCCCTTCATGGATTAGGTTACGGGGACAATGCTAAGGCAGCTGTGATTACGCGTGGTCTAGCTGAAATCACTCGTCTCGGTGTTAAACTAGGAGCTGATCCCCTCACTTACAGTGGCTTGTCTGGTGTAGGAGATTTGATTGTCACCGGTACTTCTGTCCATTCTCGTAACTGGCGAGCTGGGGATGCCCTTGGACGCGGTGAAAAACTCGAAGATATCGAACGCAATATGGGCATGGTTATCGAAGGCATTTCCACCACTAAGGTTGCCTACGAAATCGCTCAAGAATTGGGTGTTTATATGCCTATCACAAGCGCGATTTACAAATCCATCTACGAAGGAGCCGATATTAAAGAAAGTATCCTTGGCATGATGTCAAATGAATTCCGTTCTGAAAACGAATGGCACTAAGCCATTGATTATAAAAAGTGAGGAGTTACTGATGACCAAAGTCAGAAAAGCCATTATTCCTGCTGCAGGTCTAGGAACACGTTTTTTACCTGCTACCAAAGCTCTTGCCAAAGAGATGTTGCCCATCGTTGATAAACCAACCATCCAGTTTATCGTCGAAGAAGCGCTAAAATCTGGCATCGAGGAAATCCTTGTGGTGACCGGAAAAGCTAAACGCTCTATAGAAGACCATTTTGATTCAAACTTTGAATTAGAATACAACCTCCAAGCTAAGGGGAAAAATGAACTGTTGAAATTAGTGGATGAAACCACTGCCATTAACCTTCATTTTATCCGTCAAAGCCACCCACGAGGACTGGGAGATGCTGTCTTACAAGCCAAAGCCTTCGTTGGTAATGAGCCCTTTGTGGTCATGCTTGGAGATGACTTAATGGACATTACAAATGCATCCGCTAAACCTCTCACCAAACAACTCATGGAAGACTATGACGAGACGCATGCATCCACTATCGCTGTGATGAAAGTTCCTCATGAAGATGTGTCTAGCTATGGGGTTATCGCTCCTCAGGGCAAGGCTGTCAAGGGCCTTTACAGTGTAGACACCTTTGTTGAAAAACCACAACCAGAAGATGCGCCTAGTGATTTGGCTATTATTGGTCGTTACCTCCTAACCCCTGAAATTTTTGATATTTTGGAAAGACAGGCTCCTGGAGCAGGTAATGAAGTGCAACTCACAGATGCTATCGATACCCTCAATAAAACTCAGCGTGTCTTTGCACGAGAATTCAAAGGCAATCGTTACGATGTTGGGGATAAATTTGGATTCATGAAAACATCTATCGACTATGCCCTAGAACACCCACAGGTCAAAGAGGAGTTGAAAAATTACATTATCAAACTAGGAAAAGCTTTGGAAAAAAACGACCCTAAAAACTAAAACACCAAAAAAGGAATTGGAAAACCCCAATTCCTTTTTCAAATAGACTTCATTTGATATGCCTGTCAACAAGTTTTAGAAAGAGCCAACCGCTCACTCTGACCCTTGTCTTATAAAAAGGCTAGCATTAAGACCACACCTAAAACGAGACCATAGGCTAATAAAGCCAAGGCTTTTTGAGATTTTGTTAACCTTAATTCTTGAAGGTTATTTGAAAATCCTAAGCCAATTAAGGCACCCCCCACGACACCACCAATGTGTCCTGCCATGCTTACATTCGGCATGAGCAAATTCAGTAATAGATTGACCACAATCAAGGTCTGGTAAGATTTCCCAAGATCTCTCAAAGCTTGGTTATTCCCAAAAGCACCTAAAACCATAATAGCTGCAAACAGTCCAAATAAAGAAGTTGACGCCCCAGCAGCTACTGTCTCTGGTGTGAGCCACATGGTAAAGGCATTTCCCGTAATTCCTGAAAAAACATAGAGCAAGAGAAAGCGGTGCGACCCCCAAATCTCCTCAGCCATTTGACCAACAAAATAGAGGGTTAAGGCATTCACAAAAAAATGCCCCCAGCCAATATGCACAAAAATCGGAGTAACCAGACGCCACATCTGATTTGGAAAAGCCTTGACGGCCAATCCATACATCCCACCAAATTGATAAATCGCTTGAGAGCTAGTCGCTAGAGAACCATAAACCAACTGCATGGCCATAAATACCAAGGCTGTTAACAGTAAAAAGAAAATAGTAATGGGTTTCTGTTTTAAAAAACGTGTCATCTGCGGTAAACCTCCTGAACAGCGATATCATGGGATTCTGGGACAAATGCCTTCATTTGGCAATCGTAAATGGTGCTAAAAGTCGGGCCACCGTAATCTTGCAAATAACGGTCATAATAGCCACCACCATAACCGATACGAAACCCTTGCTCGTTAAAAGCCACACCGGGAACATGCAGGCAATCAATAGCAGACTTTGGAATTTCCTCCTGACTCTGAGGTTCTAAAATACCAAAGGAAGATAGGACTAAATCGTCAGCCTGATAGCCTACAAAAATCATGTTTCCTTTCTCCAGCACCTTTGGTACCACAACAGTCTTTCCATCTGAAAGCGCCCGCTGGATAAAACCATCTGTTTGGTACTCAGTTGGTAGCGACAGGTAGGTCGCAATCACCTTTGCCTCTTGATAAGCAGAGCTATTGACCACATCTTCCAACAAGGCCTTGTCTTTTTGCTGTTTAAGGATTGGAGGCATGGTGCGCAAGGCTTGCAACACCTCTTGCCGAATGTCTTTTTTTATCATGCCCCTATCATAACATAAAGTCAGAAAAAGATTCAAGGTGCGTTTCCTGTCAAGCATCAGTCAAAGATATCTCACAAAACCTTGTAATGACAAGCTTTCCAGTACATTTAGTTCTGTGTCTGGACCTCTCTAGACACCGCCTTACAAATATATATTAAAAATAAAGGAAATCTAAAAAAGGATTTAAGGAAAGTTTAAGGTTCCTATCGTAGAATAAAACTATCCTAAAAAGCGGTTTACCCAAACCGTTGGGAGAATAGGATTTCCTTGTTTTCCCTTTTCATAAATCTCCTGGGCACCTATCCTCTTAGGTGCCCTCCCTTATTAAGCCTAATCAGTTCGCCGACTGGTTAGGCTTTTTAGCTAGCTGACATATGCCTCCCGCCGACTACTCCTTAGAAGCAAGTAAGACAGGATTTCTGAAACAAACAAAAAAGCCGAGAGCATTTTCATGCTTCCAGCTTCTTTGTTAGAATCTCCTGTTATAGCAACAAGTGATTCTTCGCTTACTAATCATTTATCGTTGAAAAGGTTGTTAAGCTTTTGACACTTTTCTTTTGAGAAAAACCCAAAGTGATACTAGGAAGAGAATCATTGCTCCCACGATAGTAGATAGGACGTGTTCAGCTTCCCCTGTAGCTGGCAAGCTTACCTTAGCCTTAGGTTTTTCAACGGCAGGTAGTTGTGGTTTTTCTTCCTTAGGCCACTCATTGTCAAAATGAATGGAGATTTTAGGCTTACTATCTTCAACTTCAGTTGTGGATCCTGATTGGCCATGTTCAGTTGGTAGAGTTTCCTCAAATTCAACAATCTCTCCTTGACCACCAATCAGCACATCTGGACCTTTCGTATCCTCTACTTCGGTTGCAGAACTTGACTGTCCCTGTTCAGTTGATAAAGTTTCCTCAAATTCAACAATCTCTCCTTGACCACCAATCATCACTTCTGGGACTTTAGTGTCTTCAACTTCGGTTGTTGAACCTGATTGACCTTGTTCAGTTGGTAAAGTTTCCTCGAAATCAATAGATTGACCCGCCTCAGTAATCGGCTTGTCATTATCAATCATTACAATAGGATCATCACCTACAATTAATGTACTGTCTACCCAAATTTGTCCTTTCTCATCAATTGTGAAGGTAATTGGAGCTGCCAATTCATAACCTTCTGGCGCTGCCGTCTCCACAAATTGATAAGTCCCTGGCATCAAGTAGAAAACTTTAACTGTGCCGTCTGATACCCATGATTGAATAGTTTGACCTGATAGATGACGTAGTTCAATCATAGCACCTGCTAATTCTTTACCATTAATATCATGTTTTGAGAATTTAACGTGAGTCGTACTATCTTCCTCAATTGTAGTATTACCAGACTGCCCAGTCTCTCCTGATAAACCTGACATGGTATCAATTGGACGACTATCTTCAATCGTCGTGGTTCCACCTGACTCATGCTCTTCTGTTGGTAAAGTTTCATCAAGTCCAAGAATTGGTCCATGTTGAGTGATAACTTCACGTTTGGTATTGATAATATCATTACCTGAGTAGGTCACATCATAACCAGCAGGAACAGTTACTTCTTTAACAGAATAAGTGATTTCTTTTCCTGATTTTCCATATTTCTTCAAGTTTTTAAATTCGAATGACCATTCATCACCTGAACCAGAAACATATTTTTTCTGATCCTCAATAGCTACCCCATCAGCATAAAGCTGCACTTGAATATCTTCAGGACGGTCAGCTGCTGCATCGTTTTTCCAAAGCTTACGGCCTTTAAAGGATGTTAGAGTATTTTCAGTAATAACTTTAGAACCTGATTGACCTCTTACTTCAGAGTTCCCAAATTCAAGACTAAAGTTATTGTTTTCAAATATAAATTCTGTTTCTCTTGTATTATAAATATCATTCCCCAAGTATGAAACTTTGTAGCCATCTGGAACTGTTACTTCTTCAACAGAATACTTATATTCCTTACCTGTTTCATCGTATTTTGGTAAATCAACAAATGTGTAAGACCAATCATTAGCCTTAGTAACTGTTTTTATTTTATCTTTGATAGGAACTTTATCTTGTAATAGTTGCACTTGAATAGATTCTGGCCGTTGGTCTGCGCGGTCATTCTTCCAAATTTTCTTACCAGAAAATTTAGTAGTTTCTTTATTTATGTATCTGTTAGTGATAGTGAAATTATACGGAGATATTTCTTCAATAATAGGAATCTCATAATCATTAGCTTGAGTTTCCAAAACGGAGTAATTATTTACTTTTCCCTCTGAATTGAATTTAGGAAGATTCTCAAAGGCATAGTTCCAGTTATCACCGTTAGGATAAACGATAATATCTGTTTTACCCATAACCGGTTTTCCAGACTCTAAAAGAGTTAAAAATAAGTGCGTTGGACGTTTTTTAAATTTATTATTATAGTCATCCCAAATTTTAGTAACCGATAAGTTAACTTTTTCTGATAGTGGTACTTTTCTCTTTTTATTTGTAATTTTAAAAATCTTTCCTTCCAAGTCACTATCCTTAACCTCAAAGGAATATTTTTGTGAATCGAATGGGTCAAATTCTATCCACTCTGGTGCTCTAACTTCTTTTAATTCGTACTGGCCTTCAGGAAGTCCTTTTTGACATGCTATACCTAATTGATTTGTAATAATTTTCCAAACTTTACCGGTTATCTTTGATTTTATTTCAAATTCTACCCCTTCAATACCTATTTCTGTTCCTTCAATTATTTTTAAAATTCGTACTTCCCCTCTGACCGTTCCCTTTGCCCAACCTCCTTGGCGAAGTATTTGAACATAAGCACTTGTCGAGTTAGGATCAATAGGCCAATTTTCACCTCTTACCTCTACCTTAGATTCATTCCGTACATATTCAATTGACGAATTCTCCAGAACCTCCTTCTTAATCTTAGCATACAAATGAATTTGCATTTCACTTTCGTTTAGCTCTTGATAGCTTCCATTATCATATTGAATTTTTTCTGGTATATTTATTGAAACAGTCTGGCCACTAAACTCCACTTTAATACCATAATTTTCGGCTTCTTTTAAACTTAACCATCCATTTTTAGACTTTAGAAGCTCATCACCAATCCATCCACCAGTAAAATTGATTGCATATTTCTCTCTAAGATTTTTTTCGACATCCCAAGTCATTGTTGAATCTAATGTATCGGTAACAAGAAATCCTACTCCATTAGTTGACTTCCTAGCAGCATTAAAAGTAAATGACCATCTTACTGAATCCTCATTTTGAGTATCTGGAATATCACCTGATTTGTAGTAAATATTGTCCGTAGCCGTACCTCCTCTCTCTTTCTGAATAACAACCTCAGCATGTTTAGTTCCTGAAATAACTTTTAATTTAACTGATTCATCTCTCTGATTTGTATTTCTTGCAAAAAGATCAAAATAAAAACCACCTTCTACATTGTGTAAGTTTTTCACCCCATTTGTAAAAATCGCCCTTATGGTTTTACTTTTATTATCAAATTTAACTTCTCCCAAGATATTTTGAGTCTTTGTATCTTTCAGTGGAATTGAAGGCTTCTCTAAATTAAAAGAAGAATCTGGCCCCTCAAACTTTAATTCAAAATAATCTCCGTAACTCAAATGTAAACTGTCTTTAACTTTAAATTCTACTTGAGTACGAAAAACACCTCCATCAGGAATTTCTGTCTTATCAAAGTCAAGTCTTGTAACCACCTCATTACTAACATCTCTTCCCTCCGCTTCCACTGTCTGCATTGCAAATATCCCCAACACAGCAAAAAGAAACAAGACCAGTGTCTTGAGTACTTTGTTCTTCATTTCTCTCTCCTCCAAAAGTGAGTGTTCTCAACTTGTTTGATAACTAAGCCAGAAACTCTCAACTTTGTTTTTTAAATTTCCGTTACTAGGATAGCACATTAATCGTTTTTTCCGAAATAATCTGGTGGATTTTTCCTTCCTAAGAGTTTCTACTTTTTTATCTAATCTCAAGAGCTTTATTCTATTATTTTTAATTTTTATAACTTTTCGTTTTTTTAGTTTTTTAGTTTTTTTAGAATATTTATTCATTTTTAGGTCTTTCAAAATCTTTTGTCATTTTAAATCATCCTTTTCATCGTTAATGGTCACTCCTTAAAAGACGTCACTTTTGTCTTAATTTGTGTTAAATTAGCCCAATCATGCTATTTTAGTTGACTTTTTGCAAAGTTCCGTTACAATATATAGAAATTATACAATTTAATTTAAGGAGAGAGAAATTACATTGTTAGATCATTACTTGGAGCCCGACATTATTGACCAGAAGGTCTTAATGGCTATTTTATTGACCGAAAGAGAACTGACCTTAGAGTCTGTTTGCTCGCAAACCGCTTTGACTGCTCAAAAAGTGAAGCAGTATTTCCGCCAGTTTAACGCCCTCTTTAAAGGTTCTCTACGCATTGAACTCGTCAAATCGATGATTTATTGTGAGGTGCTTGAAGATAAGGAAGATGGTTTCTTCTACGATATCTTTGGTTTGTCAGACACTTTAAAGATGCTTACCTTTTTACTGACTGACAACCAGCATAACAAGGCCATTGCAACCTACACGCGCCAGCATTTCATTTCCCAATCAAAGGCTTACCGCCTTATTCATAAACTCAAAGACTATCTGCAAACCATTGGCTTGGACGTTGTGGACAATACGGTTGTTGGGGATGAATTGCGCATTCGCTATTTAATCGCCCTCTTGCATAAAGAGTATGGTATTGTGCTGTACGATATCCGTCCTGAAGACATTGAGATCATTCATTCTTTTATCTTTGCGACACAAAGAAACCTGAAACCGTCTGCCTTTTTGGATAAGAAATTCCTCTTTTTTGACATCTTACTGATGTTGTCCTGGAGAAGGCACAAGCATCCTGTTCGCTTACCTGACTTACCGTTATTTAACCAGCTCAAAACCTTATCCATTTTCGATGAAATCAAGCATTATGCTGTCTCTGAAATTGAACCTCGAACCCAGCGTCAATTATCAGCTGATGATTTTGACTACCTCTTTTTGATTTACTTAACAGCGGACAATTCTTTTCTCACGGATTACTGGACAGTAGAACATAGGGAGCAGCTTTTTAAGGTGATTGCTGAAGATTCCGACTATCGACGATTGGCGAGTCGCTTACAAGCACTGGTAGGGGACCATTATGACATTACCCAGCACATGTCTAGCTTACTCCCTTTCTTTAGAAGGACCCTCTATAATTTACAGACGCTCATTACCTTTGATGGTTACTATTCTGACCAGTATCAAGGAAATACCCTCTTACTTGAAAAAATCAAAACCGTTATCAAAGATTGGCTAGCTGATACTGGTAGACAGGGAAATCTCAGCATGGGGCATCTCCATCTTATGTGTCTGTTGTTTGAGCAAATTTTGGAGAATTCTGTGCATCCAATCGCCATCACTATTGTAGAAAGCCAAGAAACCATTGGTGATATTATCACTCGATTTATTAGTTCGACCATTCCTGCTTATAAGGTTGACCTATCACGGATCAATATCTTGTCTGAAAACATTTATCATTATGATAAACCCGTCGATTTGGTTGTCACCAGTCAAAACTTGCTGCCATTTCTCAAAGAACTTGAGGTCTTCCCAAAAGAGACCTGTTTGTTTGGCTTAAGTTTAGATGGTATTCAGCAACAATGTGAGGACTTGACTAAAACTATCTTAGCCTTGCACCAACAACATTATCAAAAACGTTTGGAAGAGCTCTTGGTCTCCCCCTAATCCCTTATCAAAAAACATCGTCTCTAAAGTACTAAAGACTTTAGGGACTTTTTTAATCCTTATGACAACAAAAAAGCCCTTTCGGGCTTTAGTCTGTGATTGCTGTGTAAAGTTTAGGATGCTTTATATTCTGTGTAGCCTTCTGTTTTAAGGCTTGCAATCAAATTTTCTAAGTCTTCGGTGCTGTAACCACCTACCGTCTGAGCATCTTCAGTAACGAGTTTGTCATTGACTACTTCTGCGCTATAACCATAGTAACCATAACTTACCGTTGGTTTCCCGCTATAAGTTTCTGTAATTTTATAGACCGTTACCAAGCTGACTTGCTCACTGCTGTCACTAGAGAAAAATCCAGAGTAGTTTGGGTCATATTTTAAATAGTCCCCGACTTTTTCAATAGTGTAGGTAAATGATGAGGTGTTTTCATGTTTAGACTTGACCAAATCATCATTTTTTGCCAATAAATCGTTGAGGTTGCCAATTTCTGTGATACCTTTCAGCCCAGATACTTTGATGGTCATTTCTTTAGGCGAAATGCTTTCCCCCTTGGCCAATAGCTTTTCAAGATATGATTCTGATAAGCTCAGTCTAACTTTATCTCCATTAGATAGATTTTCTTCCTCATCATTGTCTCGGAAGGGTTCTTGACCATCCTTATCTTTTGGTAAGACCAAGCTAGCATAGTTATTATAACCTTTGAAGGTCACTGGATTGTCTTTCAGGAAATCCTTAAGGCTCACCGTTTTAATTTTTTCTAATCCTTTAACCGTGAAAACTTTCTTTTCGGATTTAACGGGAGATTTACTGCTTGTTGATGTCACACGAAAAATTACCTTATCCCCATTTTTAAGGTTATCTGCATGATCAAAGTCACACCTAATAGTCCCTAGCATGGTCATGGCGCGGTCATAGTTGGCTTGTAACTTAGGATCTAACCGAATATCTGTCATCAAGACAGGGTCATTGGATAATAACTCTTCTGTCTGCTTTTTGGTGAAGCCGACTGAACGGTAGACAACTCTGCTCACTTCATTACCGACATCTCGACCATTATAGGTTAGCGAACCGTAGCCATCATAGCCACTATAAGAGGGCTTTACATGGCTGATAATGCTTTTAGGCTGGTTCTTGTAATAATGGTAACCAGCAAAGCCTACTAATACCAAAACAATACCTACTACCAAGTGTTTACTATTTTGTTTCATCCACTTTTTTAACTCATCCACATTTATTGTCATCTGTCTTCCTGCTTTCTTATCAGTACCTTGAGTGATTAGTTGTTAGTCATGGCATCAATCAAGCGATCCGTTTGCTCAGCTGTGTGCTTTCCAACATCCGTCGCTTGGTAACGTTGATTGATAAGGGCTTGAATATCTTCTTTACACTGCATAGCCTTTTCTTTTTCAAAAACAGCTACGCTAATAGGATGCACTTGACCAGATGTTAATCCCAAGGTTAAAATAGTTTGGAAGGAACTCAACACGGTTAAGATACCATAAGCACCTAAAATCAGACCCCCGAAGAAAGAATCGGATAACATATTCATCCCAATGAGGGCAAACAAAAGACCCCAAAAGAAAGATTTCAAATCTAACTTGAACGAGTCATCGACTGTCGAAACTTGCTCCACAGGAATCGTACGGTTTTGCGCACCAAGTGGAATAACCTTTAAAATGGTATTAGGATTAGATACTTTAATAAAGTTTCCCTCTAAACTCACCGTTGCCTTTAAGTAATATGTCAAGTATGACATAATGAATGAATATTTCATCTCAATCTCCCTCTGAAAATAATGGTTTCGGTTTTTCCGAACTAATACTTATTATATGCTAGTCCATAAGAACCTGTCAATATTATTTGAGAAAAAAATTAAAAAACTTTGGCAATTTTCTTTTATTAGGGATAAAAGCCTATTGACTCTATGGAAGACATTAAAAAAATTATCTTTGACGACCTGTTGTGATAAAGAGATGTCTTAGAGACAACTAAAAAGGCCTCCTCTAGGGAAGCCTTTTCTCATTATCTGTTTATTAGAGGCGAGCGTTAAGCTCTGCTGATAATTCTTCAAAACCTGGTTTTCCAAGGAGCGCAAACATGTTACGTTTGTAAGCTTCAACACCTGGTTGATCAAATGGGTTAACAGCATTCATGTAGCCTGAAACCGCGATAGCAAGCTCAAAGAAGTAAATAGTGTAACCAAGGGTAAATTCGTCTTGAGCTGGTAGAGTGACAAACATGTTTGGCACACCGCCATCTGTGTGGGCAAGAAGCACACCATCTGTAGCTTTCTTGTTAACGAAATCAACGTCTTTACCTTGAAGGTAACCAAGTCCATCTAGGTCTTCTGCTAATTCAGGAATGATAACATTTTTACGAGGTTTATCAACACGAATAACTGTTTCAAAGAGATTACGGTAACCTTCTTGGATAAATTGACCAAGTGAGTGTAAGTCTGTTGAGAAGTTAGCTGAAGTTGGGTAAATCCCTTTTTGGTCTTTTCCTTCTGATTCACCGGCTAATTGTTTCCACCATTCTCCAAAGTATTGAAGAGATGGCTCGTAGTTAGCCAAGATTTCAGTGATGTAGCCTTTACGGTAAAGCACATTACGAACTACAGCGTATTGGTAAGCAATGTTTTCAGAGATTTTGTCTGAAGAAAGGTCTTTACGCGCTGCATTTGCACCTTTCATAAGAGCTGTGATATCTGCACCTGATGCAGCAATTGGCAACAAACCAACAGCAGTCAAGACTGAGAAACGACCACCGACATTATCTGGCACCACAAATGTCTCCCAGTTGTTAGCGTCAGCTTCTACCTTAACAGCACCTTTCACTTTGTCTGTTGTAGCGTAGATACGTTTGTTAGCTTCTTCTTGGCCATATTTTTTAACCAAAAGTTCTTTGAAGACACGGAAAGCAATCGCTGGCTCAGTGGTTGTTCCTGATTTAGAAATCACGTTTACTGAGAACTCTTTGTCTTGAACGTACTCTACAAGGTCAGCTAAGTAAGTTGATGAAATAGAGTTTCCAGCGTAAAGAATTTGTGGCGCTTTGCGCTCTTTGGCAGTTTGTAAGTTAGCAAAGTGATGGTTTAAGAAATCGATAGCAGCTTTGGCACCAAGGTATGACCCACCAATACCGATCACCACAAGAACTTCGCTGTCTGACTTAATTTTTTCAGCAGCAGTCAAGATACGTGCAAATTCATCTTTATCATAGTTTTCTGGAAGATCAAGCCAGCCCAAGAAATCTGAACCTGGTCCAGTTCCTTCACGCAATAACTTGTCGGCTTCTGTAACTTGGCCTTGTAAAAAATCAATTTCATGTTGTCCCGCAAATGACTCGAGGACTTTTGAATAATCAAATGTAATATGTGACATGAGTTTCACTCCCTTAAATTTTAGGTTCCACTAGTATGATAACCTTTTCTATCTAATATTTCAATGGTTTTTATCGGATTTCGACCTCGAAAAAAGTATCGTTTTTGAAAAGGTTTTCAAGTTTTCATCCTTATGAAAACAAGCTATGCGTGGCTCCTCTAAGGACAATGGAGTTGACGATAACCTTTTGTTTTCATAGTTTCTGAAATTTTTATGAAATAATAGAAATACTTACTCTAGTTATGAGTCTTTATTCTGTTGAGGCAAGAGGTTTAAAATTTGGCTCTCCAGTTCGTTTTCCGTCATATCTGCAGTGGTGACGTGTTTAACCACTCCTTTCTTATCAAGGAAAAAATAGGTGGGAACAGCAGTTACTTGTAACTGATTAGCAGCCGCCATCTGCTGATCATAATAAATAGGAATCTCATAAGGCAGTTGTTGACGGTAGTTAGCTGCCCTGTCTCTAGTTTCTTTGCCTTGTGCGGATCCGGTCGCATTCAAAAAGATAAAAGTGATGTCGTCATGGTAAGTTTGGTATAGTTTACTCATGATAGGCATCGCTTTTTGGCAATGCTGACACCAGCTGGCCCAATCCATCAGAACCATAGGCTTGCCTTTAAACTCACTTAGAGACACGCCTTGCCCCTCTTGTGTCATGATCTGGACGTCAGGAAGTGGTTGGTTAACCCAACGACTAGCAGGAATAGCTTCCGGTTGAGCTGGGGAAGTGACTTGTTTAGAACGCCATAGCATAAAGCCTAAGACAATCACAAATAAACATAATATGCCAATAAGCGCGTAAAAATGACGATAGGTCTTCATCCGTCGAACCTCTTTTCCAGGTATTTTCATTTACTTTATTAAATCATAACACAATATCATCTTTGGCTGCTTAATCTTGTCTATCAAAAAACGACCTTCAGGCCGTTTGATTTGTTATTTGAGGGATTTGATAATTTCAATACGGGTAATAACCCCTTCGTGCATATGATCAATGCGCAAAGCGACATCCGCAAAGGCAATCGATGCTCCAATTGATGGGAGTTTATCTTCCATTTCTAAGTGACGAAGCATCAATTCACGCATCAATTCATCTTTACTAGCAGCTGGTAAAGTCACACGCGCCAGCACATTTGCCACCTTAACTTTTTGGCTACCTCGGACAACCACACTAGACGTGTCATCAAAACTAGTAAAGAGGTATTTCCGAGTGGCAAACAAAATGGTTAGCGCCACCACACTTAGCAGGGAATCTACAGGCGAGCCATGAGCAACAACAATCTGACGCGCAATGGCAAATAAGAGAACTTCAATAATGGTGCCTGAAGTATGTTTACTCAACATTTTGATTAACTCGACACCAATCGCAATACTCATCGCCTGGTTGAGAAAATTCTGCAAGTAGGTGTCCAAACCACTCTTAATTGAGAAAATCCCGGTCAGCATCAAGGCCAAATGCCCAGTCAAAATCAACAACGATACTAATAATATGATTGAAATCAAAATTTCAACATAATACGACAATTCGTATAACCTAACTTGTAAATATTTTCTCATGCTATCTCCTTCACATTACCTCTTCTCATTATATAAAAATTATCATCGTTTGAACACTAAAAAAGCAAGCCCTAGACGGACTTGCTAGTGTGTTTTTAAGTAGATATCAAAATGACTAATTTCTTCACTATTAAAAACCTTATTATCTCTATACCTTTTAAAGAAACGATTTCGACCTAGAATCTTATCATTCTTATTAAATAAATCAACTTCATAATGTTTACTATCTTTGGTAGCTAGAAAAAGCTCCCCGATATATAACGCGATTCCGAATCATAGATACTGTATTTTTCCATTAGAAATTTTCTTATTTTAAAATCAAATTCTTGCAAAGTAAATTGCTTATGCTTTATTAAAATAGTATCAGAGGGGAGACTGGTTTCTTCTCCATCTTGATTTAAAATCCCTACAAACTGCAATGATTGATGTTTGTCATCCGAATGTTTCACAACACCACCATAAATATTATCTACATTGGGTGATGAAAAATTGTAAGGGAGCCCAAAAGCATCTACCTTATCCCCTTTGATAAAGTTATCAGTAATCCCTAAAGATACAATAGAATCAACATACAAAACACATCCAGATTTCTTTTGTCCAATATTAATATGTATATTGTTCGTAGTAACAAATGTAATCTCTACATTTTCATACTCAAGTGGAGTAACATCATAAGCAAATCTTAAGCTTGCTTTCAAATCTTTTAATATTTCATCCGCATAAACTAATTTACTTCCATAGCTTAAACCCATGATAATATGATAATTTTCAAAATTTTGATTTTCATTTAAAACGTTTTATGTCCTGTTTCATACCTCTTAACCTCACTAAAAATATCGATAAATTTCAACAACTGATAGCTCTATAGAAAGCTGAGATTACTTTAATAAAGGTAACAAAAAAGAGCACACACCTGACAATCGCTTAGGGCTGCTGGATTCCTCCCCTGACCCACTTCACGCACAAGTGTTGCTCCACTTTTATTATAGCATACTATGATGCATTTGCAAAGGCTTCTTCTTGAAGACTTTAGCACACTTTTCTTTGATTCCTGCTAATGACTTCTTGTTATCTCTTTCATTTTACTAAGGAAGTTCACAAAGGACGTTTTTCAGAAAATACAATTTTATTTTGAAAACGTTTCACTTTCAATCAATTGCTCTTCTCTCTATGATATAATGAAAGGGATTAGATTAGAACGGGGATGGTTATGAAAAAAGGGATTAAATGCTTAACAATAATGATTTTTGTGATGCTTGGCTTATCTGCTTGTAGTCTCATTAGTCAACCTTCTAACCAAGAAAATAGCCTTACTTTAACAGGTCAAAAACGACAAAAAACCATCGCAAAAGTGGGACAGCATTACTATTTTCAACAACTGTCTAAACCCGAACAAGAAAATTACCTCACTTTGCATGACAGTCTCTCACAGTTTCGTGAAGTTATCAGTTTAGCACCTACTTCTAAAGAAAGCCTCATCAAAACTGTAGATGCTTTTATGATGGATAATCCTGAGTTTTACTGGATTACTTCGGCGGATTACCGTTTTGAACTTTCGAACCAAAATGCCTTTGTCACCTTTCCGCTGCCAAAAGACGTTGAAAAAACCTACCAAACCTTACAAACCATCGGTGACAGTATTATAGCTAAAATGCCAGCAGAAAATGATTATGAGAAAGTGAAGTATTTCTACGAGGTGATTATCCAAGACACCGATTACAACAAAGCCGCTTTTGAAGCTTATCAATCGGGTGATCAAACTCAGATTTCTTCTAACCAGGATATCAAAAGTGTCTTTATTGATCATTTATCCGTGTGTAATGGTTACGCCCAAGCTTTTCAATTTCTCTGCCAGAAAGCTAATATTCCCGTTGCCTACATTAGAGGAACAGGAACATCTCGCCAAACGCAGGAAGCCTTTCCTCATGCTTGGAATGCTGTCCAGCTTAATGGTCAATACTACGGAGTAGATACGACTTGGGGCGATCCAGTCTTTGATAACCACTTGTCTCAACAGCAACAAACTGGCATCAATTACAGCTTCCTTTGCTTACCAGATCAACTCATGTCGTTATCTCACCAAGCTAGCAAAGACATCGTCTTCAATGCTAAAGAGACCTCTAAAAACGTGTGGAAGATTCCGGTATGTACAGATGATAGCCTCATTTACGCTAAGCGTAACCAAAGTTATCTGACTACTTTTGACACTAATGTCATCCTCAACAGCCTAGAAGGCCAATTGTTACAAGGACAAGAACAGGTTAGTCTCCAATTTGCCAATCAGGCTGACTATGACCAGATGGTTGCAGATGTCGTCGATAACCAAGCCAGATACCACAACTTGTTTAGTCACTACTGGGACAATTATAGTGGCTTCTCTTATGGACTCTTAGCAGAAACCTTGAGTATTACCTTTACCAATCGTACTTAGATGACTAAGAACCACAGGACAGTTACTGCCCCTTTCTATCTTAAATACATCTATCCGCCCAAAAAGAGACTTAGTTATCCTTCTAAGTCTCTTTTTCTTGATTAGGTTTCGTCATTAGCAAGCAGTGCTTCTTGCTCTTTAGCTAGACGCTTAGCTTCTTTTTGACGTTCACGTCCTTGTCTAAAGAAGGTTTGCATGATGTTAGCACAGTCTTGTGCTAGCAGTCCACGCTCCACTTGCACGCGGTGGTTCAGTCGCTCATCTGTCAAAATCTGGTAAAGGCTGTCTGTCCCACCAAACTTTTGATTGCTGGCTCCATAGATGACATGGGGAATTCTTGCTAGCCCAATAGCACCACTACACATCACACAAGGCTCGATGGTCACAAACATCGTGGTGTCCAATAATCGCCAGTTTCCTTCATGAGCGTTAGCCTCGTTAATAGCCATCATTTCGGCGTGCATAATGGCTTGGTTACTCTCTTCACGCGCATTGTGCCCACGACCAATAATCTCGCCATCCTTGACAATGACACAGCCAATAGGGATTTCAGCTTTCTGCAAGGATTTTTCGGCTTCTTTTAAAGCCTCTTGCATGAAATAAATTTGTTCGTCTAAACTATACAACATTAGGAAAAACTCCCCAAATCCCACGACTTATGAGGGAATGCCAATTCAACAGGAATACTTCCTGCGTACACTTGTGTTTCTTGCCTTAACACTTCCAAGTGATTGTCAGGATCAATACCTTCTGGAGGAACCGGTGGCATGTGGGTCAAGACAAGCTTCTTAACACCTGCCTGGCTAGCCATTAGTCCTGCTTCCTTACTGGTCAAATGTGCCATATGATTTTCATTGCCTTCGTATAAGTAAACATCTGCTAAGAAAAGGTCTGCTTCTTTTGCAAAGTCTGCCAATCCTTCAAAATAACCACTGTCTCCAGTAAAGACAAGTACCTGACCAGTCGCTCTCTCTACAATTCGAAAGGCATAGCACACAACTGGATGAACCGTTTTAAGAAAGGTAATGTCAAAAGGACCAATCCGTTCAACTCCAGTAACATCATAAGCTTTTCCTTCGGAAACATCAGGAATGCTTAACTTAGCAAATTCGTGTCGATCCTCATCATGCCCATAAATAGGTAGTACCTTTGGTTCCCACAAGTGTTTGGGGTAAAGTTGAAAATAATGTCGCAATACTCCTAAGTCGGCTACGTGATCAGGATGGTAGTGGCTAATAATCACTGCATCCAAATCGAGAGGACTGATTTCTTTCTCCAGCTCATTGAGCGCTCGACTACCAGCATCCATCAGTAATTGAAAGCCGTCATGTCCTGTCAGCAAATAAGACGTTGTTCCTGCCTCTTGGTAAGGATAAGCTCCCCAGGAGCCTAAAGTGGTTAATTTCATCTCAAACCCTTCTTTCTTGCTTTCCTACTATTATAACAAAAATTAGTGTTAACAAGGGGCTGAGACTCACCAAAAACAGGTCCTAGCAGATAAATCCGCCAAGACCTGTTCAACACAACTTAACTATTTGATGATTAGATTACTGTTTTGTATTCAAGAAACTGTCTTTGTATTTAACAGCAATAATCGTTGCAATAATTGCTTTGATGGTATCTCCTGGAATAAAGACCAAGTTTGATAACAGAGAAGCCATCAACGGCATCCCTGTGTAAGCTGCCAACCAAATCGCTCCCATCACATCCACTAGCAAGACTCCAGAAATGAATAAGGCTAAGAAAGCAAGTGGTGTGTTCTTTGAGAACCAGTTACGGTAAAGTAATGAAAAGGCAATTGGGACAAGAAGGTAGGCAATAACATACCCAGCTGATGGTCCCATCAAGACTGGAATAGTTGTTCGTGATCCTGAGAAAACTGGTAAGAAAAGCCCAATCACTAAGAATAAGAAAACAGATAGGGTTCCTTTTTTACCACCCAACATCAATCCAGCCAACATGATGCCTAAGTTTTGTAAAACAATAGGGACTGGGATAAAGCCTAGCGGGATAGCAGGAATAAAGCCTAAAATAATGATCAAAGTGGTCATCATAGCCACCTTAACAAGTTCCTTGGTTGTAAACATCAGTTACGACTCCTTTAAAAAATAGATATCCTTGTGTCGATGACAGGCCGGATTAAAGGGTCTTTGACAATAGGGACAATGACCACACGCATACTCAGCTCGACTCAAGAGCTTTCGACAATGGCCACAAATCACAGGAAACATTTCAGCAGGCCCTGTTGGCACAAAGGCATGCTCTGTTAACTGGTCATGGCAATGGTAACAAGCATAATAAGTCTGACAAAAAGCACATTTGAGGCCAACAATATCAAGAGTTGTGTGATAGTGCAGGCATCGATACTCTTGGTCAAGGTCAATTCCAAAACAGTCCGTCATATCTCATCCTCTTGTAATAGTTTAATCAAAAGCTTATCCTTTGTCAACTGCATTTTTTGAAAAGGGTAACTATTTTCTGAAAAAGAACAAGGAAAAAACAAATTTTCAGCTCTGAGCATCGCACAGTACCTACTTGTCTACACAAAAAATCCTGAAAACAGAGACGATAAGCTTCCATCTGTTTCAGGATTTTATCATATCTAACTAGAAATTACGGTTAGATTTGTTATAACCATACCGTTCAAGGAAATCTTGGCGGAATTCAAGTAAGTTATCGTCCATAATAGCCTGACGTACTTGTTTCATCAAGTTAACCAAGAAATAAAGGTTGTGGTAGCTTGTCAAACGAATACCAAAAGTTTCGTCCGCTTTTAGTAAGTGACGAATGTAGGCACGGCTATAGTTTTGGCAAGTGTAGCAGTTACAATCATGGTCTAATGGCGTGAAATCCTCTGCAAACTTAGCATTTTTAACCACGAGGCGTCCCTCACTAGTCATACAGGTCCCATTACGAGCAATACGCGTTGGCAAGACACAGTCAAACATATCGACGCCGCGAATCACACCATCAATCAAGCTATCCGGGGCTCCTACCCCCATCAAGTAACGCGGTTTGTTTTCTGGTAAGAGTGGGGTTGTAAAATCAAGAACAGCATTCATTTCTTCATGCGTTTCTCCAACAGCCAAGCCTCCAATAGAATAACCTGGAAAATCCATAGCTACTAAATCTGCCGCTGACTGACGACGAAGGTCCTCAAATCCAGCTCCTTGAACAATTCCAAACAACCCTTGGTCATGAGGACGACGATGGGCTTTTAAGCCACGTTCTGCCCAACGGCTAGTACGTTCAATGGATTTTTTCACGTAATCATAAGGTTGGTAAAATTGCGGGCACTCGTCAAAACTCATCATGATGTCAGAACCAAGATTGTTTTGGATAGAGATGGCTTTTTCGGGCGATAGAAACATTTTTGAGCCATTCAAGTGATTTTTAAAGGTGACCCCTTCTTCAGTGATGTTTCGTGAATCGGCTAAAGAGTAAACTTGAAAACCGCCCGAATCGGTTAAGATTGGCTGATCCCAATTCATGAACTTGTGCAGACCACCTGCACGAGCAATCAAATCATCTCCTGGACGCAACCAGAGGTGATAAGTGTTTGATAAAATAATCCCTGATCCAATAGCTTTTAACTCTTCTGGAGACTGTGTTTTAACAGTAGCCTGAGTTCCTACCGGCATAAACATAGGGGTTGGGAAAGTCCCGTGAGGGGTGATAATTTCTCCTAAGCGTGCACCCGTGTGCTTTTCTTTTTTGATAAGGCGATACTTAATCGGATAATCTGTCATGTGCTTTCTTCCTTGCTATCAAGATAAACAGTCTTGAGCTTTTTTGATCTGCCTGAGTTTCCATCATAATGAAGGGCTTCAAGATGACATGTTGTTCCAGCGCCTATCATTTTATCAAAAAATTGCAAACTTGTCATGCCTTCCTAGACAGCAGAATTACCCTTATTACCAACTTTCTAGCTTCTCTATTTATGGTATAATATGGCAAAGGAGTTTATTATGTCAATTAAAGAAATAAAACGCCAGGCAAAGACGACCCTAGCAAATCTTTCTGGTAAATATTTACTATTTTTAATACCAACCATTCTCACTATTTTTCACTTTGGTATCGAGGTTCATCAAGGCTATGTCATGGCTACAGGCATCAAAATGTCCTTGATGGCCAACTACTTCCCTTTACTTATTGCCCTCATCATAACCCTTTTTACGTTATCAGCCGCCTTTACCATGATTGATGTTGTTAGGCATTACCGTCGAGAAGTGACTTTCAGTGAAACAACAACGGCTTTTTCAGGAGAATACTTTGGTAAGTTGGTGGTGCTATTTATCATGAAATGGTTATTCTTCCTCGTTTGGTCCTTGATTTGGTTCCTTGGCCTTTTCATCTTCATCCTAGGTCTATCAGCCTTTTTGATGAATGCCAAATCAGGTACAGGTGTTGCTATTTCCGTGATCTTTTTAGTGTTTGGGGCCATCTTAGCTCTAGTCGGGTTTGGAATCTACCTCAACCGCTACTACGCCTATAGTTTGGCAGAATATATCCTGTACGACAAGGTGAAAGAAGGAACCTATTTGGGTACGGTTGATACTATCGAAATTAGCGTTGCAATGATTAAGGGGTATAAATGGAAACTCTTCTTATTACAACTCAGCTTTATCGGTTGGTTCTTGCTCAACATCTTGACGCTGGGTTTACTAAACATTTACCTCTTGCCTTACTTCACAACGGTCAATGTTATTTTTTATAACCAACTAAAACAACGCTTTGATGAAAGTGACGAGCCTTTTGAAGGGGAGCATCTCCGAATTCCTAAACTGTCAAATCATCAAACTAAACCTGTCATGTGTGACGATTCACACGACTAATGCTTCGCTGCCTTTTCTGATACTGATAAAAATCCTCCAGTGCTCTGTTGAACACTGGAGGATTTTACGATATTTTCATTAGTAGAGAGGTTTAGGACCACTTCTCACGTGATGTTAACATTAGAAGTCGGATTTGCCTTTGGCCTGACACTCTGGACAAACACCATAAGCGATAACAGGGATACGTGTCACCTTATACCCCGTCTGCTGGTGAGCCTCTTTGGCAATGTCCATGACATCTACGTCCATAAAGTCAGCGATTTTGCCACAAACTTCGCATACCACATTGACATGCTGATGCCCCATAAAGTCATAATAAGTGGTTAAATCATTGCTGATCTTTAATTCTGCTACAAAGCCTTCATCCACTAAGACTTTCAAGTTATTATAAACCGTCGCTAGACTCATGTTAGGGAATTTAGGCTGTAAGTCACGGTAAATCTTATCGGCACTAGGGTGCTCTGTTGACTGAATCATGTAAGAAATAATGGCTTTACGCGTTTCCGTAATCCGAATATGTTTTTCCCGTAGATGCTCTAGGACGTTTTCATAGGCATCTAGGGCTTGCTGATGTGAATGAATGTCCATAAGCTGCTAACTCCTATCATTTTTTCTTTATTATATCACAAGATAAGGATTTCAACGACTAAAGATCTATCCTTGTTTGATGATTAAGTCTAAGTAGTCAACCTTGAGGCAGCGATTCATGACAATCGCCTGCTTGCCCGCAGATCGCAAAATCATTTCCGCTTCTTGATTGTCAAGACCTAATTGCGCCCAAAACACTTTGGCTTGACTCCCTAAAAAGTCTCTGGCAACTTCTGGTAAAAACTCACTTCTGCGAAAGACATCTACAATGTCAACCTCAAAAGGAATAGCTTTGATTGTTGCATAGACTAACTCTCCTAAAATCGTCTGCCCTGCCAACGTGGGATTAACAGGAACAATCTGATAGTCCATAGCTTGCATAAACTTGGCAACCTGATAAGCAGCCGTATCTTGTCGGTCAGAAAGACCGACAACAGCAATGGTCTTAGCAGATTCTAGGTAAGTTCTTAAGATATCGTCTGAAGGATTTTGAAACTGGTAGGTCATTTTCTACTCCTCACCTCTTTAAAAGAGAACATAGTAACAAGCCACAAAGACCAAGATAAAGGCTAAGGCAATCAAAAGCATAACACCAGCCAATTTTAAAATCATTCGTAACAAGAGCTCAAAACCGTTCATTAGTTCCCCTTACTGTTTCTATTTTCATGTTATTATAACATATCTTATAAAAATGAGAAACTTCATGAAGAGAGCTACTTGGCTTCGTACCAGCTCTGTCCTGCATTTTCATCTGCGCGTAAAGGAACTGCCAAGTCAACAGCGGCTTCCATGGTCTCTTTGACTAACTTTTTCACAGCAGCCAACTCCGTGTTTGGCACTTCTAAAACAATTTCATCGTGCACTTGAAGGAGCATTTTAGCTTTGAAACCACCTGCTTGCAAGGCGTTGTCCAGGTTAATCATGGCAATTTTTAGAATATCAGCTGCGCTTCCTTGAATCGGTGAATTGATAGCGGTACGCTCTGCAAAGGAACGCACATTGAAATTGCGAGAATTGATGTCCGGTAATTCACGACGACGCTTAAAGAGGGTTTCCACATAGCCCTTGTCTTTAGCCTCACGAACGACATTTTCCATATAGGCTTTGATGCCAGGATAGCGTTCAAAATAGGTGTCAATGTAAGACTTGGCCTGTTTCCGAGTGATGCCAAGGTTATTTGACAAACCAAAATCAGAAATCCCATAGACGATACCAAAATTAACAGCCTTGGCATTGCGACGGTCATTGGCAGTAACATCTTCTGCTTTATCAATGCCAAAGACACGCATAGCCGTTGAGGTATGAATGTCTGCCCCTTCGTTAAAGGCAGCAATCAAATGCTCATCCCCTGAAATATGTGCTAGCACTCGCAATTCAATCTGTGAGTAATCTGAACTCAACAAGACGGCATCTTCTTGAGAGGGGGTAAAGGCCTTGCGAATCAAACGCCCCTGCTCCAAACGGACAGGAATGTTTTGGAGGTTAGGGTCAACACTAGACAAGCGACCTGTCTGGGTGAGATCCTGCACATAGCGGGTATGAATCTTGCCATCAGCCAGAATATAATCTTGTAAACCAATCACATAAGTAGACTGTAATTTGGTAATTTGGCGATAATCCAAAATTTTAGCCACAATTGGAGCAATCGGCGCTAGACGTTCCAAAACATCCACTGCTGTAGAATAACCTGTCTTGGTTTTCTTAGTCATCTCAAGAGGTAACTGCATTTTCTCAAATAAGATACTGCCTAGCTGTTTAGGCGAATTAATGTTAAATTCTTGACCAGCCATATCGTAAATCTCTTGGGTGAGAGCTTCAATAATGGCCTTATTTTGCTCCGCCATGTCTTGCAGAGTAGCCCTATTAACCTTGATCCCTTCAATCTCCATTTTAGCAAGAACGTTCGCTAACGGTAACTCAATCTCATGGTAAAGACCAATTTGATCATGGTCAGCTAGTTTCTCCACCATAGGCGATCTACTATCCAAAAGAACCTTGACTTTACGGGCTAAATGCCCAAGCAGAACCTCTTTTTCAGGAACAGCTCTTTTGACACCCTTGCCATAAATGCTGTCATCTGCTTCTAGGGAAATATCGGTGAAAAGCCTTGCAATAGTAGTGAGTTCATTGTCTTCCACATTTGAGAGAAGGTAATTAGCCAATCTGGCATCATAGCTAGGTGCCACTAAATCAAGTCCTAGATGACTCAATAAGACTTTGCTACGCTTAAAGTCATAGGTGGCAATTGGTTTTTCAAAAACCTTTTTGAAAAGGTCAGTTGATAACAAGCTGAGATCAGTTGACGCATAAATCTGCTCCCCGTGTCCCCATGCAAAGCCAATGATGTCCTCACGATGATAATTGTCCCGAAGCACTTCAAAGTAGAAGATGTCCTCATCACTAAAAAGATCATCAGAGAGGGAAGTAACTTCTTGGTAAGAAACAGCGGCGATAGCTTCTTGAGGCATCTGACTCGCCAAACCTTTTTTCAGTTGGACAAAATCCATTTCATCGTAAAACTTAGACAGACTAGCAACATCAGGACCATTGTAGACAATATCATCTAGACCAATCGTGATAGGAGATGTTGTATTAATGGTTGCTAAGGTTTTAGACAGAAAAGCTTGGTCACGGTCATTGAGCAAGTTTTCTTTCATTTTGGAAGCTTTGAAACCTTCAACGTGCTCGTAGATACCTTCTAAACTACCAAATTCATGAAGGAGCTTGAGCCCAGTTTTTTCACCGATTTTGGTCACTCCTGGAATATTATCCGATTTATCCCCCATCAAGGCTTTGAGGTCAATAAACTGGTTTGGCGTCAAGCCCATTTTTTCCATGAGGTAAGCCGGCGTGAATTCTTCAAATTCGGCAACACCTTTTTTAGAGATTTCAACCACGGTATTTTCGTCAGCCAATTGAATCAAATCCTTATCTCCGCTGACAATGGTCACATCGAAAGGCACTTCTGTGCGCTCCGCCATTTTATCCAGCGTCCCAATAATATCATCGGCTTCGTAATGTTCCAACTCATAATAAGCAATACCAAGGGCTGTCAACATCTCACGAATATAAGGAAATTGCTCACGAAACTCCTCTGGTGTCTTGGCGCGACCAGCCTTGTAGTCTGCATACATTTCTGTCCGGAAGGTGGTTTTGCCCGCATCAAAAGCCACCAGCACGTGTGTGGGCTGGACTCGCTTCATCATATGGTCTAACATCAAATGAAAGCCATAAATAGCATTGGTATGAAGACCGCTATGATTTTTAAAACGGTCGATTTGATTGTAGAGGGCAAAAAAGGCACGGAAGGCAACAGATGACCCATCAATTAACAGTAATTTATTCTTGTTTTCCATAGCCTTATTATAACACAGTAGAGCGGGCTTGACTCCTTCAAGCCATTGCTTTTGCAGAGAAGCTGACCACCAACTTAAAAAGCCTAGGAGATTTCCTAGACTTCTATGGTGTTGGGTTATGATAAGCATTTCCTACAGTTAGCTTATTTAGTCCAACTTGATACCTTAGATTGGTTAGCCTCTACCCATTTTTTAGCGGCTGCTTCTGGGCTCATGCCTTTGTTGATGTCAAGCATGACAGCTTCCATATCTTTTTTGGTCCAGTGGAACTTATCAATGATTTTGTAAACATTTGGAAGGTCTTTTTTCAAGCCTTTACGGGCAATGGTATTGATGTTCTCAGCAGAGCCAAAGGTTTCTTTAGAATCTTTGAGATACTTCAAGTCATATTTAGCAAACATCCAGTGTGGTGACCAAGCTGTCACGACAATAGGATCTTTTTTCTTGATGGCTTGGTCTAAGGAAGTCGTCATGGCTCCTGTTGATGCCGCAACTAATTCCCAGCTTGATAGATTATCATAGTCCTTAAGAGCATTTTTGGCAGCTGTCATGATTCCTGCACCTGGCTCAATTCCTGTGATTTTTTGATCGGCTTGACTAGTTAAATCCTCAATACTGTTGACATCTGTCATGTATTTTGGAACAGCTAAACCAAGTTTGGTCCCTTTTAGGTTAGGCCCTAAATCATCTAATTTTGACTTGTATTTCTGATATTGTTGGCCATGGGTGACTGGCAACCAAGCACTAGTTGAAAAGTCAGCGTTGCCATTAGCAACGGTTTGCCACATGACAGCATTGTCAAGCGGGGTCAAGGTTACATGGTAACCTTCTTTTTTCAAAACTTCTGCAATCACGTTAGTTGAGGCAACTTCAGAATCCCATTGCACGTAGGCAATGTTAACATTTTCACCTTTGTCTGCCATACCAGAAGTCATGGTCATAATACCACGTCCTAAAGCAGCTATCAAAAAGACAGCAAGGGCTGCTAGAGCAATCCATTTATTGGTTTTGCCAGCTTTAGCTTTTTCTTGCGGTTTACTGTTGAAAAGCTGTGTCATACGGTCAAGAACAATAGCCAAGATAACCAAGGCAAGACCACTGACAAATCCACTACCAATATCAGCGTGCTGAAGAGCTGATAAGACTTCACGTCCTAAACCAGGCGCACCGATCATAGATCCTGTGACTACCATGGAGAGGGCTAGCATCATGGTCTGATTGACACCCGCCATGATGGTATTTTTAGCTAAAGGCAATTCTACCTTGAAGAGCTTTTGTTTCCCAGTTGACCCAAAGGCATCTGAGGCTTCAATCAATTCTGTTGGAATGTCACGAATAGCCAAGTTTGTAAAACGAACCGTTGGTGGTAAGGCAAAGATGACTGAGGCAAACACACCCGGAACCATACCAATACCAAAGAAGGCAACGGCTGGAATCAAGTAAACAAAGGCCGGCATGGTTTGCATAAAGTCCAAGATAGGATTAACCACTTGACGGACCGTGGCATTTTTAGCCATCCAAATTCCTAGTGGAATACCAATCAGAACTGAAATTAAACTGGCAACCAAGACCAAGGTAAAGGTATTAATTAATTGTTCCCAGAGACCTTGGTTATAGATAAAGAGCAAGCCTAGGAAAGTAAAGGTTGGTAGGGGCCATTTTTTCTTAGCAAGGAAAAACATAGCCGCTGTTACCAAGACGATAAAGAGAAGGGGATGAATAAACAAGAGAGTCTTGGTCATCCAGTCCATCAAGAAGCTTCCCACAGCTTGTAGGACATCAAAAAGTCCTGAGAAGGTTTTGGTTATCCATTCCGTTAATTGTTCAACCAGTTGAGCCACTGGTAATTTCGTTTGTAATATCGTTTCCAAAATGCAATCACTCCATTCTAGTTAAGGTCTTCATCTGGGATATTAGCTAAAGCTTCAATCACTCGTCCTCGGATCACAACCCCTAACAGACGGTTATTGTCATCTGTCACTGCAATCGGTGCAGAAGAGTCATAAATCAGTGGCATAATATCTGTGATAACGGTGTCTTTTGAAACCGTTCTAACGTCACGGTCGATGACTTCTGATAGTGGTAACCCTTTTTTGCGGGCTTCAATAGCCGCATCAGCTGTTAAGCTACCCACTAATTGGCGGCGGCGATTTGTCGCCATCAACATAGATACCTCTTCATTATGCATACGGTTCAAGGCAACTTGAGGTCCATCTAATTCAATGGTTGTCGTTAGCGGTTTAATCATAATATTTTGTGCTGTCAAGACTTTGGAACGGTCCACGTCTTCAACGAATTCACGAACAAAATCGTTGGCTGGGTTAGTCAAGATTTCTTCTCCCGTTCCAATTTGCATGATTTGACCATCTTTCATCAAAGCGATTCGGTCACCAATCCGCAAAGCTTCATTCAAGTCGTGACTAATAAAGATGATGGTTTGTTTCATACTGTCTTGCAGATCAAGTAATTCATCTTGCATTTCACGACGGATTAAGGGGTCAAGGGCTGAAAAGGCCTCATCCATTAATAGGATTTTAGGGCTATTTGCCAAGGCACGCGCTAAACCAACACGTTGTTGCATCCCACCAGAAAGTTGGTCAGGGTATTGGTCCTTGAAATCCAGAAGACCAGAATTATCAAGAGCTCTTTCAGCTAATTCCTGACGCTTTTCTTTTGGAACACCACGCAATTCCAAACCAAATTCGGTATTTTCCAAAATGGTTTTATGCGGAAATAGGGCAAAGCTTTGGAAAACCATGTTAATGTCATGACGGCGAACTTCACGCAGTTGCTCCGCAGACATGGTTGAAATGTCTTTACCACCAAGTAAGATCGATCCGGTTGACGGTTCAATCAAACGGTTTAACATGCGAACAAGAGTGGATTTCCCACTTCCTGATAGCCCCATGATAACGAAGATTTCACCTTCTTTAACCTCAAAGCTAGCATCATAGACACCTACAGTTGCACCTGTTTTCTTGAAAATTTCACTTTTACTTTTGCCAGCCTTGACCATTTCAAGGGCAGCCTTTTGTCGTTTGCCAAAGATTTTACTCAAATGTTTGACTTCTAAAATAGTATCCATTTATTCCTCTCCTAAATGATAAATTATGTCTGGGTATGATTTTGGCATGCTACAACCTAACAGTCACCAAAACAATAAAAGTAGCCCTACTTTTTTAGTAGCTATATGGTCACTTTTTTGCTTAAAAAAGAATCTGCCGAAACAGAACATAACTATGCTATCATGTGTGGTCACTTTGTGTCAAGGACAAGGTCTTGATTTTAGGACTATTATCCAATCCTGTAATCGTTTCTAAGCTTGTTATCACTGCATTTTTTTAAAATGATATTTTTTTGACTGGACAGTGAATTCTGCGCTATTTTACCCTTAAATTGGCACTTTTAGGGTCACTTTGAAACAAAAAAACCACCTTAAAAAAGGTGGTCACTCACTCTAAAATGGCAACAAACAGTCGTGTCAAAACTAAGGATTTTTAGTGTAATCCGTAAAATGTTATTCCGTATCTGTTGTCTCTGATTTACGGCTAGTGTAAACCTCTATATGGCTTGGAAGTACTTTAATGCTTAGAGGCAAGTCATCGCCTTCATCCCCATCGACATTACTTTTAAGACTGGCATCTTCCAGTGCAATGTGAACTTCCTTGACCCGTTCATAGCCCAATTGGTCACTACCTTCCGTCTCAGCTGAAAATAGGCTTGGTAAGGCTGCTAATGTGTCAAAAAAGGTTTTGTCCTTGATATAAACCAGGTGAAGGTAACCATCATCTACTTTCGCATTGGCTGTCAGTTGATCAAATCCTCCGATGGAATTGGTCAATCCAACCAGAATGAGGGAACTTTTTAACTGCTCTTCTTTCCCATCGCGAGTCAGTTGGAAAGTGTAACTGGTATTGGTCACAACTTGTTTGAGGCCTGATAAAAAGTAGGCAAGAGGTCCTAAAGCTGTTTTTGCCTTATCGTCCACATTGTTAATGGACTCAGGAATATTACCAATAGCAACAATGTTCATAAAATAAGCATCATTGACCTGGCCAACGTCAATAGCTTTAGGATGGTCCAAATCAAGACTGTCAATTGCTTGATCAGGATCCAAAGGAATATCCAAGGCACGGGCTAAGTCATTGACTGTCCCCAAAGGCAAAAAGCCAAAACGTGGTCGATAAGACTGCCCCGATATCCCATTGATAGCTTCATTAACAGTGCCGTCTCCACCCATCGCAAAGACACTATGGTAACCATCATCTGTCGCTTCTCGCGCAAAAGCCTTGGCATCTCCAGCTTCTTTGGTATGCTTGATAGTGACCTTATCGAAATGATCAGACAGTTTTTGCTGTATCTTCGTTTCGTATGCTTTGGCCTTTTCCCCACCTGAAGCGGGATTAACAATCAGTAACGCATCTTTCATCTTTAGACTCCCTTCCTTGTGGCTGCTTTTCAATGATTCCCCTCAAGCTTATGGCAATTGAGAGTTTCTTTTCAACCACTCCTATCTGCCTTTATTGTAACACAAACCTTGGCATTTGGCTTTTCTAGAGACTGTTTGAATAGTAATAGCTACTCACCATTTTGAGCATCAAAAAACTCACCCAAGTGAGCAGGTCCACAAAACCAACTAGCTTTGTGAGCTACCTCTAGCTTGGATGAGTCGTTGAGTATTAAAGAAGAGCTTTGAATTGGATATTTGAGTCTTCTAAGAAGCAATCATCAAAACCACGTGGGTGGTGATATTCAATGCGGTCTTGGTCTTGTGGGTAAGTGTATTTACCACCAACTTCCCAGATAAATGGATGGAAATCGTATTGAAGGCGTTCTTTACGCATTTTCCACAATTCAAGGATTTCATCTGTTGATGCCATAAAGTTTGACCAGATGTCATAATGAACTGGGATAATGACTTTGGCATGGAGATTTTCTGCCATACGAAGCAAATCAATCGAAGTCATCTTATCTTGAATACCAATTGGGTTTTCCCCGTAGTTGTTCAAGGCAACGTCAATCTTGTAGTCACGACCATGTTTAGCAAAGTAGTTGGAGAAGTGAGAATCAGCACCATGATAAATGGTTCCACCAGGTGTTTCAAAAATGTAGTTGACAGCTTTACGTGCCATTTCATCATCCGTCACCGCTAAACCTGCCAATTCACCACCTTGTGCGTCTGCTCCTTCGACAGGAAGAGTCACCAAGCAAGTACGGTCAAAAGATTCCACAGCTGTCACTTTCATGTCTTTAAACTCAAAGCTATCACCTGGTTTCAAGATCATGATACGGTCTTCAGGCACACCCCATTTTTTCCAAATTTCGCCGCATTCGTATGGACCTACAAATTTAACGTGGTCAAGTTTTGGATTGTTGATAATGGCTGCCGCAGTATTGATATCAATGTGGTCACTATGGTAGTGAGAAACCAAATAGTAGTCCAATTCGTTAATCATGAATGGGTCAATGACCATTGGCTGTGCTCTAAGGTTTGGTTGCAATTTACGCACACCTGCCATATTAGCCATTTGATGGCCGCGCACCATGTCTTTCACTTTTTTAGTTGATTTACCACGCGCAGACCACAAGTCCATGACAATATTAGCACCGCCAGGGGTTTTAATCCAGACACCGCAGTTTCCTAGCCACCACATGGCAAAATTGCCATCTGGCACCACTTCTTCTTCGATTTCTTCGTTTAACCACGTTCCCCATTCTGGGAATGTGCTAAGAATCCATGATTCACGTGTAATATCTTGTACTTTAGCCATTAGATTTCCTCCAAGAGTGTTCTTCTTTTCTATAAGTTAAGTATAGACTTTCTTACCACTGATAAAAAGACCAAGTCTCACACAGTTCTGTGTTCAAAAATGGACTGGATTCAACCCTAACTAAGCTAGTAAAATCCCTTTAACGTGATGTTTTACCTTCCTGAGATGATGAGAATAAGAGCAAAAATTGTCCCCAAAACAAGGGGAGATATTTTCTCAGGACATACTAAAAACCTCAGTTATGTTTTTTCTACGTCATAGAAAAACTGAGGTACCTTTTTTGATATGTAGACACTCACAACAATTCGCGGTGAATGAGTTTTTCAATTTTAGAAGTCAGCGCATAGCGGTCGGACTCGTCTTTGACAACTGCCTCGATCGCCTTAGCCAGCTCTGTGGAGAAACGTGAATGCTCTGTCAAACGCCCCTGTTTAGAGAAACGAATCAGCTTAATAATATCATCATCACTTAAAATCGGATTGACAATCAGCATAGGAACTTTGGTTTCCAAAGCATCTGTTGTGGCAACAATCATGTCCACTGATAAGAGGTCATAGACGCTCTGATACTGCTCTGTTGTAAAGACTGCTTCAATCTGACCATTGGACAAATACCGTTGGCACTGTTTGAGCAAGAGCTTTTGAATCCCAATCCCGTCGTCTGACACGATGACCAACTTGGTTTTGTCTTGATCAGCAATGTTATTGCGTAATTCTCCCCCTAGATGTATGGTCAGATAGGCCACGTCATCATCCGTCAGGCTAATGTCCCAATCCTTTTCTAAAATGGTGGCACAAGACTGCGCCATGGCAAACAATTCTTCGTATTTTTCCTTGATGTGATCTGTCAGCGGATTAACCGAGAAAATGCCATAAGCTTTGCGGTAAACAAGTGCCTTACAGTGAGTGGTTAACTGCTTCAACAAATCCTGCTTATGGGTGAAATGCAGCTGGTAGCGGTTCTCCAATTGGTCAATAAAATGACTAATCGTGGCTCGCATCTCATCATAGTCTTGACTTTCCACATGGTGATCCTGATCTTTTCGGAAAGATAGCATGAGCATGGCTACCATTCCCACTTCAATATCATCCAAGTGAAGCTTGAAATTCTGATAGAGTTCTCCAGCTAATTCTTGAGCAATCTGGTACTCTTTACGCTTCCAGATGAGGTTAAAATCCTTTTTGAGAGCACTTTTGATGTCTGAATTAAGCTGCATGTTACGATAACTCAGGAGCATGAAAGGCAAGATTTGTAACATGAATTGGCTGTCTTGAGTATTAATTGTCTTTCCTAGACTAGCCTGAGACAACAGAAGGTACTCATGGAAATAAGCTAGAATATCTTTTGAAAAGTAAACGGAAAGCCCCTGTGTTTCTGACAGTTTGCGGTTAAACATGTCAATAAAGCTACTATTTCCTCCTTGATAAACATCCACCAATAGTTTGTAGAGGTATTGGATCAAAGCCATCGGGTGACAATCAAAATAGTAGCCTCTGGCTTTAGTCGCGTGCAGTTGAATCTTGTACTGCTTATCCTCCAACTCTTCTCGGAGTTCGGTCAAGTCATTCAAAATAGTATTACGGGACACGTCATTGATTTGCATGAGCTTGTCAATAGTCACACGCTCCGTAGACACCGCAATATACACCGATGATAGACGCCTGCGTTCATCACTTTTCATGACATAGTTGTAATCAGTCACTTCTTCTAATAACAAACGGCAGGCAGCCTTTTGTTCGTCAGTTAAGAGAATACCGACTCTTGGGTAAGATATAATCTGCTCCACCTCTCTTGGCAAGGCCTCATTAATCTTATCAAGCTGATAATAGACTTTGCGCCGCGATTGGTTTAAGGCATGTGAAATCGCCATGACCGTTTCAGGCGCTTCGAGTTTGAGCAAATAAGAGAGCAAATCATAACTCTTTTTATCCAAAATCATCATTGTTACAAACCTCCTCTCTAAAAATCTGTCTTTGTCTATTTTATCATGATTTGGACAGCTTGACAGCTATCTCCTGTAAAGAATCTTGTTAGCAGAGCAAATGTGTGGCTTTTATTAGAAACCCTATTTCTCCCCAATCATCGCTAAGAAAACTCTTCAATAGCGAGGTGAAGTCGTCATTTTTCACAGTAGCGATACCGAGCAAAATGAGGCTGGGACTCCTGTCCACAGCCTTCATTACTGTCAATACGCCCTGTATCAGACCAAGATGCATACTTCTGCTTAATGCGCATCACCTTTTTGCCCATAATAAGCATTTGGGCCATGTTTACGTAAATAATGTTTATCCATAATGTATGTTGGTGCAGGCTCTACACGTGGATTGATTTGCTCAGTCAAGCGATTCATTTTAGCCACTTCTTCTAAGACAACAGAGTGGTAAACGGCTTGTTCTGGCGTTTTGCCCCAAGTGAATGGGCCATGGTTACGGACGACAATACCTGGCACCGCCATAGGATCTAAGCCCCGCTTGCTAAATTCTTCCAAAATCACGCTACCAGTTTCTTGTTCATAGGCCCCATCAACTTCTTCTTTCGTTAAGGAACGAGCGCACGGAACTGGGCCATAGAAGTAGTCAGCATGCGTAGTTCCATAAAACGGAATGTCACGACCTGCCTGTGCCCAACCGACAGCTTCTGTGGAGTGAGTGTGGACAATACCGCCCACTTCTGGCCAAGCTTTATAGAGCTCCACATGAGTTGGTAAATCTGAAGAAGGGTTCAAATCACCTTCGACCACATTCCCATCAAGGTCTGTAACAACCATGTTTTCTGGTGTCAAAAGGTCGTAGTCCACACCAGAAGGCTTGATGACGATACGCCCTAACTCACGACAAACTTCGGAGACATTGCCCCAAGTAAATTTGACAAGGCCATGTTCTGGTAAAGATTTATTGGCCGCACAGACACGTTCCCGCATTTCTTGTAAATTTTTTGCCATATTACGTCAACCCCGCTTTTTCAATGAGTGGGTAAAGAAAATCCTGAGCTTCTTTGATAGCAGCTTTTGTTTCCTCTACCGTTTCACAATTTTCTGACCACATTTCAATCAAGAATGGCCCATTGTAGTTGGTTTTCTTGATGACCGCAAACATCTCTTCCCAGTCCACACAACCTTGACCAAATGGCACATCACGGAATTGCCCTTTTGAAGTTTCTGTGACAGCATAAGTATCTTTCAAGTGGAGGGCTGCAATGGATTTGTGGCCATTGTAAAATTCACTCCACAAATCATTATGCCAAGCAGACACATTGCCTGTATCAGGATAGACAAAGAGATAAGGTGAATCAATTTCTTTTTCAACTGCCAAGTATTTCTCAATAGAGTTGATAAAAGGATCATCCATGATTTCAATGGAAAGCATGACTTGGGCTTCTTCAGCCCAGTCACAAGATTGTCTCAAGTTTTTGATAAAACGAGCACGGGTTTCAGGTGATTTTTCTTCGTAATAAACGTCGTAACCAGCCAATTGAATAGTACGTACCCCAAGGTCCTGTGCCAATTCAATACACTGTTTCATCAATTCAAGAGACTTGGCTTCAATAGCAGGATCATTTGAGCCTAGTGGGTAACGTCTATGACCAGAGAAACAAATGGTCGGGATGCGAATTCCTGTTTCATAAATGGCTTTCACTAAATTGAGACGTTCTTCCTTGGTCCACTCTAAGCGAGCTAAGCGAGCATCTGATTCATCGACAGACATTTCCACAAAATCAAAACCTAAGTCTTTTGCAAATTGCAAGCGTTCACGCCAGGTAAACTGTTTTGGCGTTGCTTTTTCATAAATACCAATAGGACGTGCCATAGGTTACCCCCAGATACGTTTGATTTCATCTTTGAAGGCACGCGCCGCTGCAGCAGGATCTTCTGCTTCAGTAATGCCTCGCCCTGCGATAAAGGTAAAGACATCAACCCCTTCAAAAAGTTTCAAAGTGTCTACATCAAGCCCACCAGTTACTGACACGCGGAAGCCCATGTCAATCAATTTTTTCACCTTGTTAAGGTCCTTTTCACCCCAAGTTTCGCCAGCAAGAAGGGCATCACGTGATTGGTGGTAAATGGCTTGGGAAATCCCAGCGTCAAGCCATAATTGAGCTTGTTCATAAGTCCAATCACCATAAAGTTCAATTTGAATCTCCCCACGGTCTCCGCGCACTTCTTTTATGGCTTTGAGGGCTGCTTCCATGGTTGGAATCGTCGCACAGCAGATACAAGTCATCCAGTCAGCACCACGTTTTGCATTGTTTTTAGCCACCGTGCCACCAGCATCAGCACATTTGGTATCTGCCACGATGATTTTTTCTGGGAAAAGGCTGCGCAAAACCTCAACCAACTCGCTTCCGACTTGAAGCAAGCAGACCGTACCGGCTTCGATAACGTCTACTTCATGGCCGACTGAAACGGCTGCTTTGATAGCCCCTTGCAAGTCAGAATGGTCTAAGGCAACTTGTAAATTTGGAAGATGTGTCATGTGTTTTTCCTAGAACTCTCAGCGGCTATGAAAAAGCTGATGAGGAGTTCTTATCCTTTCAATAATGATTGTGAGTTGTTTTATCCGTTTAAGTCAGTAAGCTATCGATTAAGAGTCTAAATCCAAACCTTCTAAATACGGGCTATTTTTTGATTCTTCTACCATTGCTAGAACCTCTTCAGGGTTTTGGCAGGCCACCAAGCGTTCAATGGCATTATCAAGTTCAAACAAGGCCACAATTTGTGGAATAGCCACTGTTGTGTGGATAGAAGGGTCTGTTGCCGCCAAGGTCAAGAGAACAGAAACCTCTTTACCATCTGAGAAGGTAACTGGTCTTGTTAAAGTAATCAAAGAAAAGGCATTACGGTTGACCCCTCGACCTGCTTCTGCGTGAGGCATTGCCATCCCTGGCATCAGCACATAATAAGGGCCGTATTTTTCTGTTGATTCAATGATGGCGTCGTAATAAGCTGACGTCACTGCTCCGCTATCAATTAAGGGCTGAACAGCTAATTGAACAGCTTCTTGCCAAGTCTGTGCCTGTAACCCCAAACGAATAGAGTCGTTAGCAATAAAGGCTTGTTTTAAATTCATAAACATATCTCTTTCTAGTGTTTTTGTTTAAAAACACACCATTTTCTTGTCTGTTAACTGACTTTTGCTAAAGAGAAAGAGTTGGGAACCTTCGTCACAACTCCTCCTTTTTGTTTTAGAATCAGCTTATAGCACTTCTTGCAATTTGGTTTTGATTTCACTGTCATCCATCAGGTTATCAAGACCAACTAAGTGACCTTTCGTACGACCATCAAGTTCATGAATCAAGTGGTTTGAAGCCACCACAATATCATAACCTGAAGCCAGACCTTTTGCTTCACCAACAGAACAAGACGCAGATTGAATATCAGTCACACCAAGTTGACGAAGCGCATTTTCAACTTTCATTTTAATCACCATAGATGATCCCATGCCATTGCCACATGCTGTTAATACTTTAACCATTCGTTTTTTCCTCCAAAGTTCTTAGGTTTATATCTTGTTAAAATAGCAGAGCTATTATGCGAGAGTGGTGCTTATTGAGCTTCACCACGGTAATACGCTTCTTTATCTTTAGCTTTTGCGAATTGCAATTGTGGAATAGCAAGAAGGAAAATGCAGACAAGAGCATAACCTGCAATGCCAAGGAATTTGAAGAGGTAACCAAATGGTAACCATGGAAGAACCAAGTCGATGTTTCCGTGATAACCACCTGTAAGGCCTAGTAAACCAACAGCTACTGCACCGAGTGCAACTTGCAAAATACCTGAAATAAAGGACAATGCAACTGCTGCTTTCCAACCACCACGTTTATCAGCGTAAACCGCAATTGCCGCATTATCAAAGAATACGGGAACGAATCCTGTGATAATTAAGATTGGGTTTTTAAAGATAACAAGAAGAGCAATCGTGATTAATTGACCGATCAAACCAAAGGCAAATCCTGAAAGAACCGCATTTGAAGAACCAAAACCGTAAGAGGCTGCAACGTCAACCGCTGGGAATGATCCTGGAAGCAATTTACTTGAGATTCCTTGGAAGGCATTGGTCAACTCAGAAACGAACATACGTACACCTTGCATCAAAATGAAGAGGTAAACAGAGAAGGTGAGTGATGTTTGAAGAATATACATGAAGAAAGCTTGCTTAGCTGGGTTGAAAGCGCCTGGTCCGATTAACTCTACATTAGACATGATGTCTGGACCAAGGACAGCCAAGATAGCTCCAAAGAAGACTAACATTAAGGTTGCTGACGCAACAACGGTATCGTGGAAAATATTTAAGAAGGTTGGTAATTTTAAGTTATCAAGGTTTTCTTCTTTTTTACCAAAGATTGGAGCAATCTTATCCACAAACCAAATCGCAAATTGTTGTTGGTGACCAATCGCAAAACCACCGCCACCAGTTAGGCGTTGTGTTGCTTCAACCGTCATGTTTGAGCTGACTGCCCAGTAAAGACCACAGATGATACCAACCGCCCAAGCACCAAAGGCATTTTGGAATTGAGGGATTAAGAGAAGGACAAAGACAGAGATAGTTGCTGCCTGTTGCACCATGATATGACCAGTGATGAAAAGGGTACGAACTTTAGTGACTTTGCGAAGCGCAACGAGAAGAATGTTAACCCCAAAACCAATCAAAAGAGCTGTAGTGGCTACACTGATGAAGCCCATTTCTTCTAATTTCGTATTGGCAGCCGCAAGACCAAAGTAAGGGTCAATAACAGCCGCTTTCAATTCAAATTTCTTAGCAAGAGCCACTAAGATTGGACGGAAGGTCGTTACCAGACCACCTGCACCAACGTTCAAAATCAGATAACCAACTGTCGCTTTGACAAAACCGGCAAAGACTTCATAAATTGGTTTTTTAAGGAGTAAATACCCAATTAAAACCAAAAGACCTACAAAGAAAGCTGGGTTTTGCAAAATGTTTTGCGAGAACCAGTTTAGGGGAGCTAGGAACATTTCCATGAGAACTACCTCTTTTCAAAGTTTATAAATATAATGTTTTTATATATTCATTATAGGTAATGAAAGCGTTTTAAAAAAGACCAACTATCACACAAAGAAGTGTTCAAAATTAGACTTCAGTTAACTTATTTTAAAATTTAACTATACTTAATTTATCTAAAACTCTTTAAAAACAGTGGTTAATCTCCTAACCCAGCCACATATCATCGAAGAGCCCTTGGGCTTTTCCAACGAAAAAAGACCCCACTGGAACGGGTCCCCAGTGGAGTCTATATAGATATCAACTATTGTTAGTCTTTGATTGTTACTTTACCACGATATTAACAAGCTTGTTAGGGACTGCAATCACTTTGACAATGTCTTTGCCTGCAATCTCAGCTTGTACTTTCTCACTAGCAAGGGCTGCAGCTTCTAAGTCTTCCCTAGAAAGGTCCTTAGCAACCACTAATTTCGCTTTGACTTTTCCTTTGATTTGGACAGCGATTTCCACATCATTTTCAACCAATTTGGACTCATCCCAAGTTGGCCAAACCACATGAGCAATGGACTCATCTGATTGAGTAATCATTTGCCAGAGTTCTTCACCCAAGTGTGGCGCAAATGGAGCAATCAATTGCACAAAGCCTTTGGCATAGTCCACAAACAACTGGTCTTCTTTGTTAGCTGCATTGACAAAAATCATCAATTGAGCAATGGCAGTATTGAACTTCATGGTCTCAATTTGCTCAGTAACAGCCTTGACAGTTTCGTTGTAAACTTTATCCAAGGCACCGCTATTTTCCACCACAATCTCCTTAGTCGTTACCAAACGGTAGACGCGGTCAAGGAACTTACGAGAACCTTCTAAACCTTCTTCGCTCCAAGCGATTGAGGCATCTAATGGCCCCATGAACATTTCGTAAACCCGCAAGGTATCCGCACCGTATTGTTCCACCACGTCATCAGGATTGACAACGTTTTTGAGTGATTTAGACATTTTTGCTGGTGCTTGTTCAAGCTCCTCACCTGTTTCGATATGGAAGAAGCTGCCATTACGTTTTTCCACCTTGTCAGTCGCTACAAGCGCTCCACGATGGTCACGGTAACTCGTTCCCAAAATCATCCCTTGGTTAAAGAGTTTTTGGAATGGTTCTTTGGTTGGCACAACGCCTAAATCGTAAAGGACTTTATGCCAGAAACGGGCATACAGGAGATGAAGCACTGCATGTTCAGCACCACCCACGTAAATATCAACAGGCAGCCATTGTTTCAACAATTCTGGATCCGCCAAAGCTTGATCATTTTTAGGGTCAATGTAACGCAAATAATACCAGCTTGAACCAGCCCACTGTGGCATAGTATTGGTCTCACGACGACCTTTAACACCATCTTCGCGGGTCACTTCTAACCAATCAGTCAAGTTAGCTAGTGGTGATTCACCTGTTCCTGAAGGGCGAATATCTGAAGTTACTGGCAAGACAAGCGGCAACTCATTTTCAGGAACAACTGTTGAGGTGCCATCCTCCCAGTGAATAATTGGAATCGGCTCACCCCAATAACGTTGGCGGCTAAAGAGCCAGTCACGCAAGCGGTAAGTCACTTTTTCATTTCCAACTTCCTTGTCTTCAAGCCAAGCTACCATTTTAGTGATTGCGTCAGCCTTGTCTAGACCGTCTAAGAAGTCGGAATTAATGTGACGTCCATCCTCGGTGTAAGCAGCTTCTGCCACATTACCACCCTCAAGCACTGGAATAATCTCAAGGTCAAATTGTTTGGCAAATTCCCAGTCGCGTTCGTCGTGGGCAGGTACAGCCATAATAGCACCTGTACCATAACTTGCTAGCACGTAGTCAGCAATCCAGATTGGCACTTCTTTGCCGTTGACCGGGTTAATAGCGTAGCTACCCGTCCAAACACCTGTTTTTTCCTTAGCGAGGTCCGTGCGGGCCAAATCAGATTTCAAGCTCGCTTGGCGTTTGTAGTCTGACACTGCCTCTGTTTGTTCGGGGCTAGTAATCTCGTCAACAAGGGCATGTTCTGGCGCCAAAACAGCATAAGTCGCTCCAAACAAGGTGTCAGGGCGCGTGGTAAAGATGGTAAAGTCTTTGTCACTGCCTTTAACCGTGAAGGTCACATTGGCACCGGTTGACTTACCGATCCAGTTACGCTGCATGTCCTTGATAGACTCTGGCCAGTCAACCTCTTCTAAATCTTCTAAAAGACGTTCAGCATAGGCCGTGATTTTAAGCATCCATTGGCGCATTGGTTTGCGGACAACAGGGTAGCCACCACGCTCAGAAGTTCCATCAGGCAGCACTTCCTCATTGGCAATAGCTGTTCCCAACTCTTCTACCCAGTTCACAGGAACCTCTGCCTCATAGGCCAAGCCTTTTTCATACAATTTGGTAAAAATCCATTGCGTCCACTTGTAATAGTCTGGGTCAGTGGTATTAACCTCACGGTCCCAATCATAAGAAAAACCAAGGGCATTGATTTGGCGTTTGAAGTTAGCAATATTTTCCGCTGTAAACTCTGCTGGATCATTACCGGTATCCATAGCATATTGCTCAGCAGGCAAACCAAAGGCATCCCACCCCATTGGGTGCAAGACATTGTAACCTTGAGCACGTTTAAAGCGACTTAAAATATCTGTTGCTGTGTATCCTTCCGGGTGTCCGACGTGAAGACCGGCTCCTGAAGGGTAAGGAAACATATCAAGTGCATAAAACTTAGGTTTCGAAGCGTCTGTTCCTGTCTTAAACGTGTGATTGTCAGCCCAGAAGGCTTGCCATTTTGGTTCAATGGCTTTATGATCGTAAAATGTCATGTGAAATCTCCCATGTAAAAAAGTCTAGTCTCCTTATTATAGCATGATATGAGGCTTTTAGGAATGGGCAAGTGACGCGATGTGTTACTAATTTCAGATTTTTCAAAATATTTCACGGGGATTGGACATTCCTAAAAAGCAGGCAGCTGGAAAACTCCTCTGAAAACATCCAAATATCCCGACATAAGCTAAAAAACGAAACACAAAAGGGCTATCTGCCCTTTTTGGGAATTGGTTGGTGATGGAATTAGTCTTCTTTGCGTTTTGAAGAAACGGCAACCATACCTGCACTTGCCATAACTGCAAATGCTGCTGCTGTGAAGAATGGGTTAGCAGCTTCGCCTGTTGTTGGAAGTTTTTTCTCATCTTTCTTAGCTTCTGCTGGTTTGTCTTCTTTCTTAGCAGGTTTGTTTTCTGGTTCAACTTCTGGTTTAACTTCAGGAGATTTTTGTTCTCTCAAGAAGTCTACAAGACCTTCTGTTGCGTTAGCAATGTTCTTAGCTTTATCTTCTTCAGAAGATACTTTCCCTGAACGCAAGTAGTCAGTTAGACCTTCTGTCGCAGTCGCCATATTTTGTCTCGTCTCTTCTTCAGCAGCAACTATGTTATTAATAGTATCTCGGAAATCTCTTAGTGTAACTACTTTATTTGCTTTTTCAATTAGTGAGGCTTTTTGACCTTTAGTCAATTCCTTGCTTTCAGTAATTCCTTTAACAAAAGTTTCTCGCACTTCTGTAATATTAGTATCAACCGCAACTCTAATTTGATTTTCTAACACTTCTAATTCGTCTAAACTCTTAGCTGCTTTAATTTTGTCATAAAAAATATTGATATCTTCAAGTGGTAAAATAGTCTGCTCACTAAGCCATGAATTTAAATTTTCTTTTACTGAAGCAACTTTTTCATCATTTGAACTCACTTCAGCAACTAATGTAGCAGTTATGTTTCTAATCACATATCCCTTATCCATATATGTATCATATTTTGATAAGAAATCTAGTCTTAACTGTTCTGTTCTTTTCTTTCTACTGGAAGGCTTGATACTGCTAATTCATCTAAAATTTCTTTAAATTTTTGTCCATTCATAGCAGAATTAACGTCATGTCTAAGCTTAGTAATTATTTTATTAGGGTTATCTGAGTTATAGTTATTAGACATAAATTCGTCATATTTTGACAAAAGATTTTGCTTTAGCTGCTGTTTTCTATCTTGAGAAAGGCTTGAATCGTCTATACTATTTAAGATATTTCTGAATTCATACCCTCCTACAGCTCTTTTAGATCCTTTTAGAGCATCTATAGTTTCATGAGAAATGACTGCATTATCCACTAACTCAGTTGCTTTAGCTCGAGTTTCTGCATCAAAATTTGCATCTGCAATTTCTTGACGCGCCTCACTACTGAGTCGTTTGATGGTTTCTAAATTATTCCCATTATCCGCAGCTACTGTGCTACCTAAGATAAATACGGCTGATACTGAGGCTAACCCGAAGGCTGATTTTCTCAAGTAATACTTCATTTGTTTGTTGCTTTCATTCCTATTCCCCTTTAATGATGTGAAGAAAACGTTATCCTAATTATCATCATTTATAATCCTAATCTTAGTTATAAATAGTATTAAAGTTAATGTCGAGGTTAAAATAATATTTAGTTAACTTTCATCGTTTTACAAGGAATTTCATGATAAAATAGCAAATTGGCGCATTTTTTAATATTGAAATATTAAAAAATCGGACGATTATATTTTCTCATCCGATTCGTGTTTTTTAAAAGATTAAAACATTAAAATATATTAGAAATTTTAATGATTATAGTTCTGCGATTTGGTAAAGTTCAACTTCGGCTACTGTTTCTGATCCAAACATGTTCAACATCAGTTTCACCTTGTTATTTTCAATCTCAACCACACGGCCTTCTTGTCCCATAAAGGCACCGTCGATGATTTGAACCACATCGCCCTCTTTGATATTGGTATCAAAGACATCAATGGTTTGCCCCATAGATAATAGGATGGCACGGATTTCTTCTTCAAGTAGTGGCGTTGGTTTAGAACGGTTCCCGTGTGAACCCACGAACCCAGTAACGTTTGGCGTGTTACGCACCACGAACCAAGCTTCATCTGTCATGACCATTTCTACCAATACATACCCTGGGAAGCGGTTTTCTTCGATTTCTTTGGTTTGCCCATTTTTTTCCACGTTAACGGTTTGCGTTGGGATTTCCACGCGCAAAATATTGTCCAACATGTTGTAAGTCTGCGCACGTTGCAAGAGGTTTTCTTTCACCTTGTTTTCGTAGCCTGAGTAAGTTTGGAGGACGAACCAGCCCTTGTCAAAAGAATCTAACATGATGTTTCCTTTCATTATAAAAAAGCCTCTTTTGGCTTTTGCGATGTTTTCTATTACTCTCATTATAATAGAAGAAACCGTCACTGTCAATGAAAGACCTTGCTCCTGACACTTTCGAATCTCCTTTTTCAACCTGAGCTATTAAGCACTCAAAAAGGCTGGGAACAATTCCCAGCCTGGCTTTTCCAAGCGATGTTTTCCAATTTCTTTTAGTTAACTTAGAAGAAATTGATCAATGATAATACGCCTTTTGACAACAACTGGTCAAAGATATAGATAATCACCGTAAAGAAAGCTGTGTACTCAAGAACTGAGATAAAATCTTTCCAACGTTGCTTACGGTCTGGCCATGTTGTGTCTTTTAAGACTTTAAAAATCCCACTAATGAATCCCATCAGGCTCTCCTCTTAACGTGTTTCCTTGTGTAAGGTATATTTTTTACAATACTTGCAAAATTTGTTGACTTCTAGACGTGTTGGTTTTGGGGTGCTGCTTACTCCGATAGAGTAGTTGCGGCTGCCACATTCGACACACGCTAGGCTTGCTTTTTTCTGTGCCATAACGCCTCCGTAGTCCATATTCTACCATGATTTTTAGAATTCCGCAAGCTATCTGAAATAGTCCACAATACCGTTCCAGATGGATTGGGCTTTATCACGCAAGCCGGATTGATCAACGGCATCAGAAAAGGATTTTGAGGCTTCCTCGGCTGATTTTCTCAAACCATCAATGATGGACTGGGAATCAATCCCTGTCTGGTTACCCGTTTCATTAATTCCATAGACAGCTGCAATGCCATTTTGAGCGTAAGCATTATCCACATGAAATTGGCTTCCTTTTGTGTAAGGGAGGATATAAGAAGCTTGGGTACTAAAAATCGTTGAGGCTGTTCCTGCACTGGAGTCGGTCAGGTAATGGTTTTCATCGGTCTGGTTAAAGCCCACCCACTGGCTGATGACCACATCTGGGGTGTAACCAATGACCCACTGGTCTCCTGCAACATCTGGGTTAAAGCTCGTTTCGGTGGTTCCTGTTTTTCCAGCCAAGGTGTAACCATAGACGTTAGCGTTAACGGCTGTTCCGTTTGAGAAAGTCCCTAACATCATACTTGTCATCTTGTCAGCAACAGATTGGCTAATCACACGCTTAGCCTTATCGGTAAAGGCTTTGACCACCTCACCTCTGGCATTTTCAATGCGGGTGATGAGATGAGCAGGGTGAATCACCCCATTATTAGCAAAGGCAGCGTATGCCTGAGCCATTTCCAATGGATTGGTGGTCACACTACCGCCGAGAGCTACGCCCAACTCTTTTTTGGCAGAGGTCATGTCTAGACCGAACTTTTTCCCATAGGCAAAGGCCTTATCAATACCAATGTCATTTAAAGTCGAAACAGCTGGAATATTGTAAGAATTGGCTAGCGCTTGATACATGGGCACGTCTTCTGATTCGTAGTTGCCATAATTGTGAGGCTGATAGCCGTCAAAATCTTGAATCGTGTTCGGCAGTTCTTTTTCGATTGACCAGCCAGAAGCAACGGCCGGTGCATAGACTACAAGAGGTTTTATGGTCGACGCTGGGCTTCGTTGCCCTTGGGTCGCGTAGTTGAAACTTCTAAAGGTTGGATTCTCACTACTATTTACTCGACCAATTAGTCCACGAACCGCTCCTGTTTTAGGATCTAGGGCAACACTGGCAGCCTGCGCAGAGCTGCCATCATAGGCTGAGACAGGGAATAGATTATCATTATTAAAGGTCGTCTGCATACCTGTCTGGTAGTTTTGATCCAATTCTGTATAGACCTTGTAACCATTATTAACAATATCTTTTTCGGAAATACCGTAGGTTGAGATGGCCTCATTGATCACCGCATCAAAGTAAGATGGGTATTGGTAGTCATCTGACTTGCCAACGTAAGTATCGGCCAAGCGATTACCCATGCCAACTGTTTTAGCCTCAGCAGCTTGATCTTGGTTGATTCTCCCTGCATCAACCATAGCTCCTAAGACCGTATCTCTTCGGTTGGTTGCATTTTCGAGGGAATAATAAGGGTTGTAAATTTCAGGCCCCTTGAGCATTCCAGCTAAGGTAGCAGCCTCATCTAAGGTCAGGTTGGCCGCTGTGGTTCCAAAATACTTTTGACTAGCATCTTCGACACCCCAGACCCCATTCCCAAAATAAGAATTATTGAGGTACATGGTGAGGATGTCTTTTTTACTGTATTTTTTGGTTAATTCTAGGGCTAAGAAAAATTCACGCGCCTTTCGCTTAACGGTCTGATCTTGCGACAGGTAGGCATTTTTAGCCAACTGTTGGGTAATGGTAGAGCCACCTCCAAATCGGCCAGCTGTTACCACTGCCAGCAAGAAACGTTTGAGATTAATCCCATTGTTGCTATAGAAAGTTCTGTCTTCTGTAGCAATCACTGCATTTTCAAGGTCATCTGAAATGGCATCCAATTCCACATATGTCCCTTTTTGTCCAGACAAACTCCCCGCGTATTCGCCCGTATGGTCGTAAATGACGGTTGTCGCTTTCAAGGCATCTTGTAAGTCAGAAACCTTGGCTGTTTTTGAGAGGTAAAACAGGTAGGATCCTAGGAGTAAAACAAGAGTTCCTATTAAAATGACGAGAATCTTGCCAATATGGTAGCGACGCCAGAAACGGCGAATAGGGTTCTGCGGCGACGGCAAAATAGCCTCTAGTTTTTGTAACCAGACGGGCTGTTTTTTAGGGGCTGTTTCTCGAGATTTGCTGCGCTGAAAGGCAGCCGAAGCGCTTTGGTTTGCTGCTGAATCAGCTATTCCCACTTCCTGATAAGGCTCTTGCTCTTGTGATTGGAAGTCGTTACCGTCACCAAATCGTTGCGCTTGCAAGGCTTCTTCTTTTTTTAAGGCTTGTTTTTCCTGATAGCGTTTCGGAAAAAATTTTTTTTGTAAAAGTTCTAGAAATGTCATAGAGTCATTATACCACTAAGACCTTAAACAAGTCTTGACTAGCTAACAGGAATGTGTTTTGAATAAGCCACACCATCCACCTGGAACAGCAAGCCTTCTGGTCCACCATGGTGTGCAAATTCTGTCTGGATGGATTTACGGGCTGGGTAGCGACCGTTAAACCGTTCTTTAATAATCTTTTCCATCACAGGCACATTCCAAATATCTCTGAAGAGGCAGTCCATTTGAACCACTGCTTCCAAGGTCAAGCCAACAAGCCCCAAACGGCGTTCCATTTCATCAAAGGCGCCATTAATCTGGCTTTCAATATCTTGGCCAATATTACCCACGCAATAATTCAAATAGTAAAAGTCTCCTGCTTCTACAAGGCCTGTATGAGCCCATTCTTCGTTAACGTCATAGCGTCTAATTGTTTTCATTATTCTTCCTCTAATTATCGTTAAGCTTTTTATCATATTATAACAATTTCTGTTCAAATCTTATATTAAAAACCGTTGCAAAAGCATTTTTGACCATTAAAAAGACAGGTTCAAAATAGTCGTTACTGAAATCTTTCCTATTTAAATTAAAAACCTTGTTAGCAGCTGCTTTACCACCCTTAAAATAGCTCTACCGGTTAGCCAACAAGTCGATTACTCTGGAAAATTCTCCTTTCCTTGCGGTTCATCAGCTAATTTTGCCCTAAAACATGCTATAATAACACTAGATTCTTTCCTTATAAACAGGAAACCTAAAGACTAAAATAGAAAGATAGGACCCACGAATGAATAAATTCCAAGCCTTTAAAGAAACCTTATCTGCGGACAGTTTAAAAGCCATCTACGATGAAACCCGCCTTGAAGTGGCTAACGACGAACGCGAAGGAACGGAAGCCTTCTCTGCTGCGCTTGCCACACAAATGGCTGTCAACCTCGTTGAAAAATACCACGAGTGGCTCAATGAAGACCGTCACTAAACCATCTCAGGGCTTTACCGTTAGGTTTCAAAATCCTTATCAGACATTGACCGTTAAGGAACTTTTGGAGGACAAACTCTTGATTCCTCGCAAAATTAGGCATTTTCTGCGAACCAAAAAGAACGTCTTGGTTAATGGCAGTCCCATTACTTGGCAAAGCACTGTCAATAGCGGAGATCAGGTTGAACTTTTCTTTGATGAAGAGGGTTACCCTGATAAACCTATTGTGATGGGGCAAGCCAATAAGGTAGATTGCCTTTATGAAGATGACCATCTTATCATCGTCAATAAGCCTGAAGGGATGAAGACCCACGGCAATGAGCCCAACGAGTTAGCCCTTCTCAATCATGTGTCTGCTTACACCGGACGAACCTGTTATGTGGTTCATCGGTTGGACATGGAAACGAGTGGTGTCATAGTCTTTGCCAAAACCCCATTTATCCTCCCTATTCTCAACCGTCTTTTGGAAAAACGAGAGATTAGCCGAGATTATTGGGCATTGGTACACGGAACTCTCTCTAGCAAAGAAGTGAGCTACCGTGAGCCTATTGGTCGCCACCGTCACGACCGACGAAAGCGCGTGGTTGATGTGAAACAAGGTCAAAAGGCTGTGACAGACGTCAAGCTTCTCAAATCTTTCAAGCAAAACGTCAGCCTAATCAATTGTCGGTTACAGACGGGTCGAACCCATCAAATACGAGTCCACTCGTCTCATCACGGTCATGCTCTATTGGGTGATCCCTTGTATTCAAAAGGAAAAGCTGAGTGCCCTCGTCTTATGCTGCATGCTCATCAACTCCGACTGAGACACCCCTTAACCCAAGAGATGATTTGCGTGCAGGCCAAATCCACAACTTTCGAGACCGTCTTACAACAAGTAAAGGTTAAGGGATAACCCCTTAGCCTTTTTTAGTTATGCCACCAACTTAGCTTACTTGTGCCAAGTCCTTTGGTGAGATTTGTTTTTGCTCAGTATCTTTAAGGTAATCAGGTGACTTACTGTTTGGTCAAACTTAATCCCGGCAGTGGTTTGCTATAATCAAAATCACTGTCAGTTCCTGCTTGCCAAACGATAGGACTGGCTGTGTTACCAAACACTTTAAAACCGTAAGCGTATTTGACGTTAACGCCACCTAGACCTCCTCCTGGCGCTAGGGCACCCACATCACTACCCACATCTGGGGTGTAAAGATAAAGGCCATTTCCTTTATCCTCAACTTTGGTAATTTTAGCGGTTTTGGTTTGGCTAGGGCGATTTCCTGATTTATAGTCAACCCTAGTGGTAATGGTACCGTCCTCAGCGATGGTCACACTGATAGAAGCATCCTCTCGTTGCCCTGTCCAAGTCCCTAACATATTTTCAGGGAAGACCGATGGGGCCTTGACTTGATTATTTTCATTGGCAACGGTGATGTTTTTAGGCCCTGACTGACTAACGAGGTAAACCTCTCCCACTTTTTTCAAGGTCATTTTACCCGTCAACTCTTGGCTTATCCGTCCTGAGGTTTGTTTGGCAGGGTCAGTTGCTTTGTCATACATAAACTCATAGGTAGCTGTAAAATCAAGCAGATAGGATTCCTTGCCGACCTGAGTCATTTTGGTAAGGAGGATAGAGGGAATGCTAAGGCTACTTGCTCTGCGACTATCTGTCTGGAATTTTGCCTTAATAGATTCTTTCAATCCTCTATAAAAGTCATTGCTGGCACCAGCTTCAAAGACACTTCCTAAGGTCGCAGCATCTTGACCAGTACTAAGGTACTGAATCAGCTGATCAAAGGCTGACACCAAAATCTGCCCTGCTTTTTCTTCATCTAAGAGGTTATCCACAAGAATCTCCAGATGCCCGCCGTCTTCGATACCTGCTAGAGGATGTTTGCTAGAAGTGAGGTCTCCGTCTGGGAAAGTCTTTGTGATATAGGCTTCAGCCCCTTCTGTTACCGGGTAATCTTGTACCTGAAATTCTCCTTCTTTTAAGGTCCCTACGCGGTTATCATCAAAATAAAGTTCCCCTTCTTTGACATTGCTTGTCACCGTAAAGGTTTTGAACGTCACATTCAAATCCAGGACAGGATTCTGCCCATCATAGGTCTTTTTGACCTTGATTTTACGACCATTATGCTGACCGTTGATACTAGCTGTGTAGTCAGCCATCGGGAGACGGTCTAGCTTGACTGAGAAGGCTTCTGAATCCGACACAGCCACTTTCTTCTGGTTTAAGAGGACATCCACTTGAGGCACATTGGTCTGTATGGTCAAATCCATGGGTTTTAGGGCTATCCGATAATCTGGGAAAATCAGAAAACGACGCCCCACAGACACAACCTGGATAGGACTTTCTGGTCCAGCTTCTTTCAATTCTTTAGCTTTTTGAGCTAACTCTTTTTGGTTATAGCGTCTAAAATGAGTAAATCTAGCTTCGTCGTTGGTAATTTGTTCCTTGGTATCTTCCCACACCAAATACTCTTTGATGTTTTCAAACACAGGCCCAGAGGTTGCCGATCGAGCTTTTAAATAGGTATTAATACGGTTACCTTTAGAATAATGAAAAGCCCCAAAAAGCAGCAACAAGAGGAAGAAACTTCCTACAATGATAGCTAAGGTTTTAAAGCGTTGTTTATTACGAAATAACTTGGTCATATCAATAAGGCCAACTTTCTGTGTGTTTTCTCTATTATATCATAAAATAGCTAGTGCTTTTGATAGAGTCCTTGACGGAAGAAGACCTGAATGTAACGATTTCCCAAAGTCGAAAGGCATTGCCGGGATTGAGAAAATAAGGCACCCCTCTTATTTCTATAATTCTCGCAATATTTAGATAACTAACAATTTCAAAATGCTTGCGAAAAAACTTGAATTTTAAAAAGGGCAGTCTTATAATAGCTGGTGAAAGCGTTATCAAGTTTTTTAGGAGGTTTCGCATGACAAACAAAAAAATAGCTCTTGGGCTTCTATCTGTACTAGCAGCATTATCGTTCCAAAATGTTAGTTACGCTTGTACTGGTTTTATTATTGGTAAGGACTTAACAACAGATGGGTCCATTATTTATGGCCGAACAGAGGACCTAGAACCAAACCATAACAAGAATTTCGTGGTCCGTCCTGGCAAGGACAACAAGGCTGGAGAATTATGGAAAGATCAAGCCAACGGCTTTGAGTACCCTTTACCTGAGCATTCTTACCGTTATACCGCTGTTCCTGATGTGACGCCAAAAGACGGGGTCTATGATGAAGCTGGTTTTAATGAATTTGGGGTATCCATGTCCGCAACGGTATCAGCTTCAGCCAATGATGCCATTCAAAAAATTGATCCTTACGTTAAAGACGGCTTAGCCGAATCATCAATGACCAGTGTTATTTTGCCAAGTGTCAAAACAGCCCGTGAAGGCATTGAACGCATTGCTAAGATAGTTACCGAAAAAGGGTCTGCCGAAGGAAACATCGTTACCCTCGCTGACAAAGACGGCATTTGGTACATGGAGATACTTTCTGGCCACCAATACGTCGCCATTAAATTCCCAGATGACAAATTTGCTGTTTTCCCAAATACCTTCTATCTCGGCCACGTTGATTTTAATGATAAGACCAATACCATTGCCTCAGCTGATGTGGAAAAGGTAGCTAAAAAAGCCAAATCTTACACGGAAGTGGAAGGTAAATTTCACATTGCTCAATCTTACAATCCGCCGCTAAACGATGCCAACCGATCCCGCTCTTTCTCAGGCATCAAATCCCTTGACCCTGACTCAAAAGTCACCTACAAAGACAAAAACTACGAATTACTTCAAAGCACAGATAAAACCTTCAGTCTAGAAGATGCAATGAAGCTGCAACGTAACCGTTTTGAGGGACTGGACCTTAAACCACTTGACCAAATGGCATTAGATGGCAAAGGCAAACCAAAATCCAAAGATGCTGTTAAGGGCTATGCGTATCCTATTTCCAATCCAAATGTTATGGAAGCCCACATTTTCCAATTGAAAAAGGACATTCCTGCTGAATTGGGTGGTGGTGTGATGTGGCTATCTATTGGCAGTCCTCGTAACGCCCCTTACTTGCCATACCTCGGCAATATTAGTAAAACCTATGAAGCCTATCAAGAAAAGAGTACCAAGTATAATGATAAGTCATGGTACTGGACGGTGTCACATATTAATGACCTCGTGGCTACCCATCCAAAACAATTTGGGACTAAGGTTATTGACGAGATAAAAGAGCTCGAAAAAACGTGGATAACTGAACAAGACCAAACCAACAAAGAACTTAGCCAACTCGTGCAAACAGATCCTACAACTGCCCAAGAAAAAGCTGACGCGGTCTCCATGGCTCGAGCAGAAAAAACCTTCAAGCGCTTAAAAGCTATTGAAGCCAAACTAGTGAAAGAAAGCCCTAAAAATCGAAAAGCAACTCAGAAATAAGAAGCACAGGGTTATATTTCTATCGTTAAGCCTACAAAAACCTCCAAAAGCAAGAGAAACCTTGATTTTTTGGAGGTTTTTTGATTGGGAGATTCTTTTTGGGCCAGATATAACAATAAGGCCTCGCTCATGCGAGACCTTATCAAGTAGGAGGGGATGAATAAGATGAGTTTCGGTCTAAGAGAAAGGTGTTAATAACTCCCCTCCCTGTCGTCCAAACACTTATTCGTTTAAGGATTGTCCTTAGTATAAGGGAAGAGGCTTAAAAAAACCTTAATTCGCTTTCAAAAAAACAAATCCCTTATGCTATACTAATGACAAGAGGTATAAACTATGGAAGTCATCAAAAACTGGGTTAATATTTGTGTCAAACAAGGAGAGCATGTTCTTTTGCTCAACCGACAGCACGATAACTTTCCAGGTTGGATTCAGCCAGGTGGAAAGGTCAAGGAATCCGAATCATTCTTTGAAGCGGCGCTTAGGGAATTAAAAGAAGAAACTGGTCTAACTGCTCTTAATCTGCAATTAAAGGGAATTTCTGGTTTTATCAATCCTGATAAGCCAGAACGCTATGTCTATTACGATTTTCTCTGCGAAACTTTTGAGGGGGAATTACTGACTGAGTCCCGCGAAGGACTGCCAAAATGGCATGCTATCAGTGAGTTGGACACCCTTGATATGCAAGAGGATATTCGGCAACGCCTACCGCTTTATTGGCGACAAGGGTCGTTTGAGCGCATTCACTACTGGTCTGAAAGCCAGAAAAAAGTGGTTAAAACGATTACTCATTTGTATGATTAAGGTTTATTTAAGGTAGGCACTCTATACTATCCTTATCCTAAACTTTTTCTTTTTCAGAAATCTCATATTCTCCTAAAACAATTTCTTATTCCATTGCTTTAGGAGAGTATTTAAAAAAAAGTAGCCTTGACCAGTGTCAGAGCTACTTTTTTTAATGCAGTGAGTAAATCTAGGACACATCAAGCAGCCTAGATTTATTCATTATTAGTTGTTTTTATTTAGAAGCCACCCATCATGCCTGGATCCATTCCTGCTGGCATTGCTGGTGCAGCTGGTTCTGGTTTGTTGGCAACAACTGCTTCAGTTGTTAAGATAAGGCTAGCCACAGAAGCAGCATTTTGAAGGGCTGAACGGGTTACTTTAACAGGATCGATAATACCTGCCGCAATCATATCTACCCACTCACCTGTTGCCGCATTAAAGCCTGTTCCAACAGGGCTATTTTTCAATTTGTCGATGACAACGGAACCTTCGTAACCAGCGTTGAATGCAATTTGACGAACAGGTTCTTCCAACGCACGAAGAACAATATTGCGACCGGTAGCGTCATCGCCATCAAGCTCAAGAGCAGCTACTTTTTCGATCACCGTAATAAGTGCTGTTCCACCACCAGCAACGATACCTTCTTCAACGGCTGCACGTGTGGCATTCAAGGCATCTTCGATACGAAGTTTCATTTCTTTAAGGGCAGTTTCTGTTGCAGCACCTACCTTGATGACAGCCACACCACCAGCTAATTTCGCCAAGCGTTCTTGTAATTTTTCACGGTCAAAGTCAGACGTTGTGGTTTCTAGTTGTGACTTAATCAAGCCAACACGGTTGGCAATGGCTTCAGAACTTCCTGCACCTTCCACAATAACTGTGCTATCTTTATCCACAGTTACTTTAGCGGCTTGACCAAGAGCTGGCATCGTAGCGTCTTTCAATTCAAGACCCAAGTCTTCTGTAATGACTGTACCACCTGTCAAGATAGCGATGTCCTCAAGCATAACTTTACGGCGATCACCAAATCCTGGAGCTTTGACAGCAACCACATTGAAAGTACCACGAATTTTATTCAAAACAAGGGTTGGAAGAGCTTCGCCATCAACGTCATCGGCGATAATCAACAATGGACGGTTAGTTTTGAGAACTTCCTCAAGCAATGGGAGAATATCTTGGATGTTTGACACTTTTTTGTCAGTAATCAAGATAAATGGGTTCTCAAGGTCTGCAACCATTTTTTCATTGTCTGTGACCATGTATTGAGACAGGTAACCACGGTCAAACTGCATGCCTTCTACCACTTCAAGCTCTGTCTCCATACCACGTGATTCTTCGATGGTAATGACACCGTCATTGCCCACACGTTCCATGGCTTCTGAGATGTATTCTCCAACTTTTTCAGAACGAGATGACACAGCAGCAACTTGAGCAATCGCTTCTTTACCAGAAACAGGCTGAGCAATAGCTTTCAAGGCTTCAACGGCTGTTGCTGTTGCTGTTTCAATCCCACGACGAATACCAATTGGGTTGGCACCAGCAGTTACATTTTTAAGCCCTTCACGGACGATAGCTTGTGTCAATACTGTTGCAGTTGTGGTTCCGTCACCTGCGATATCATTGGTTTTAGAAGCAACTTCAGAAACCAATTTAGCTCCCATATTCTCAAAATGGTCTTCTAATTCAATTTCTTTAGCAATGGTAACACCGTCATTAGTAATCAAAGGAGATCCAAAAGCTTTTTCAAGAACCACGTTACGACCTTTAGGACCAAGCGTTACTTTTACCGTGTCCGCTAACATATCAACTCCACGCACCATAGCAGCACGCGCATCTGCTGAAAATTTAATATCTTTTGACATATTCAATCCTTCTTTCTATACAGAGATTTCTCGTCTTATTCTGCGACAATAGCGATGATGTCAGATTCACGAATGATAGACACTTTTTCACCATCAACAGTTACTTCTAAGTCATGTCCGTTTTCAACCAACACTTCCTGCCCAACGGCTACTGACGGAAGAACAGCATCACCAGTAATGGTACGAATGCCATTTTCGCTGACAGCAAGAACTGTCGCTTTGCGAGTTGACTCTTTATGAGTGCCTGCCAGAACAAAACCACCGACGGTCTGTTCTTTGTCTTCGTCAAATCTTACGACCACACGGTCACCTAATGGTTTTAACATGTATATTTCCTCCAATAAAAGAATCTTTAGTCATTTAGCACTCTTGTTGCACGAGTGCTAACTTTCTCCTCTATTTTATCACTTGGTCAAAAATAGTCAAGAAAAAAGAGTCCGTTTTCATAAGAACAGACTCTTTATTGTTCAGTGGCTATTAGCGATTCCGTTAGGGATAAGGATTCACTCAATGTTAAAGCTGAGTTTTCCATGAGAAAGGCCAATTTTCAGGGTATGACCACTTGCCAATTCACCAGCAAGAATCAATTCAGACAATTTATCTTCCACCTGAGTTTGCAAAGTGCGGCGCAATGGACGAGCACCCATTTCCACATCATACCCTTCTTCTGATAAATACTTGAGGGCCATTGGCTGGAATTTGAGGGTAATGCCTTTTTCTGCCAAAGTAGCGATCAACGGTTGCACCATAATCTTGACCACTTCTCTCATATTGTCCTGAGTGAGGCTGTGGAAGACAACCTTTTCATCAATTCGGTTGATAAATTCTGGTCGGTAAGCTTTCTTCAACTCTTCCAAAATCCGTTTTTCCATGGCTTGGTGGTCATGGCTAATGCCTTTTGCCCCAAAGCCAACTGTTTTATCATCACGCAGAGCTGTTGCCCCTAGATTACTTGTCATGATAATAATGGTGTTTGAGAAGTCCACTTTACGCCCACGGCTATCTGTCAACATGCCATCATCAAGCACTTGTAAGAGGACGTTGAAAATATCAGGGTGAGCTTTTTCCACCTCGTCAAAGAGGAGCACAGAATAAGGCTTGTTTCTGACCTTCTCTGTTAATTCACCCCCTTCATCGTAACCAACATAGCCTGGAGGTGCGCCATTAAGGCGAGAAGCCGCAAATTTTTCCATATACTCTGACATATCAAAGCGGATAAGGGCGGACGCGTCATCAAAGAGAACTTCTGCCAAGGCTTTTGCCAACTCGGTCTTACCAACCCCTGTTGGACCAAGGAACATGAAAGAACCGATTGGACGTTTACCTGTACGAATGCCTGACTGATTACGGCGAATGGCTCTAGAAATAGCTGAGACAGCATCTTCTTGCCCAATCACGCGCTTATGCAGTTCTTTTTCCAAATTAAGGTATTTTTTGCTATCAGCTTGGCTGAGTTTTTCCAGTGGAATACCTGATAGCTTGCTCAAGGTCGTCAGGATGTCCTCTTCTGTCACAGCTGTTGGCTTGCGATGTTGCCCTTTAACGTCTTTTGCCAACAAACGAGAGGCCTTCTTCATATCGCCATCAATCAAAGCTTGATCTAATGGCGTGATGATTTCTGGACTAGATTTTTTAACCATACCTTGCACTGTAGCACTGGCTTCATCCAATAAATCAATGGCAGAATCCGGAAGGTTTTTGCTGGTCAGATAGCGATGTGCCATTTTCACAGCGGTGCTAACAGCCTGATCAGCAATGGTAACATTATGGTAAGTCTCGTAAGAGCCTTTTAGTCCTAGCAGAATCTGATAAGCATCTTCTACATTAGGTTCTTCAATTAAAATCTTAGCAAAGCGGCGCGAAAGAGCGGCATCTTTTTCAATGTGTTTTTGGTATTCTTCCTGCGTTGTTGCACCCACCATATGGAGAGTTCCACGAGATAAGGCTGGTTTTAAAATATTGGCAGCATCAAGCGTGCTATCAATACCACTTCCTGATCCCATAATGGTGTGCAATTCATCTACGAAGAGAATAATCTTGCCATCTGACTCAATATCGTCAATGATTTGATTCATGCGCTCTTCAAAATCCCCACGAAAACGGGTCCCCGCAACAACACTCATCATGTCTAATTCTAGAACACGCATGTCTTGCAGTTCATAAGGAATAGCACCATTAGCAATACGTTGGGCAAGGCCGTAGGCAAGGGCCGTTTTACCCACACCTGCGTCACCCACAAGAACAGGGTTATTCTTGGTTTTACGACTCAGTACTTGAATCATCCGTGATACTTCAGCATCACGGCCAATAACTGGCTCTAAGAGACCTTGGCTTGCCATCTCGGTCAAATCACGTGTAAAGTCCGCCAAGTCCCCAGCCGTACTTGGTGGTTTCATCATGTCTGAAAAAGAACCTTGATTCTTGGTTTTCTTTGGCTTACGCAACTCGTGGATAGCCTTAATTATTTCCTTGCTATAGCCTGCATGAATCTCTATAGCTTTTCGTAAATCAGCTAAGCGAGGCTCCCCGTTTCCTTTATCCTTGATAGTATAACCCGCCATCTCTAATAAGCGAGTCGCCATAATATCTGGATTAAGCAAAATGGCAAAGAGAACATGCTCTGAACCTACCTCTTGGTCCTTGGTGACTTGACTGATAGCTTGGGCAAATTGCAAAAGGTTCGTTAAGGTTTTTGACTGAGGCCTAAAGTCAATGTGAGACACTTGGTCTTTAGGGCTTTTGCCCATCGCTAAAATAGCTGCAGCCTCATATTCTTCCACTGCAACCTTAGCATCAAATTCGCTTAGTACCAAGCCCGCTAGGGAGTGGTCAACCCTCGCCATAGCTAGCAATATATGCCAAGTTTCTAAGTGTTGGCTATCAAAGCGGGCTGCTTGAAACTGCGCCTGCCTGAAAATTTCTTGCATCTTCAATGAATACATGATCATTAATTGCTTCCCTTTCTATCTATACGCTGTAATAAACGGTAGAGCATTCGAGCACGGATTGCCGGCCCTTCCACACCTAGAACCTCATCAGAAGCCATGGCTAAAATGAGATTTCCCTCACGTTCTGTGATGAGGTGTTCGTCAAAGAGGAGTTGAATGGAGTCGGTAAAGACCTGCTCACTAAGGTGATCTTCAATAGAAGCCATTAGATTGCCAATCAGATGGTGCTTGTCTGAAAAATGAACCTTGGCAATACGAATATAGCCCCCGCCACCGCGCTTACTTTCGACTTCGTACCCGCGACTTTCTGTAAAGCGGGTTTTAATAACATAGTTAATCTGGCTTGGAACAACTTGAAAGGAATCCGCTAGCATGGAACGTTTAATTTCTGCAATTCCCGATTGGGCTAATAACTCTTTGATATATTCTTCAATACTGTCTGAAGTATTTTTTGTCGGCATGCTGTCACTCCTTTACTCATGAAGCATCTCAGTCTCTTAAAGGCACGACAGACGTGCGATTTGACTAAAACTGACTATTATTATAACAAATAGAAGACCTGAAAAGCAACTCTTTGCCATTGACAAGAGAGGTAAGAGAGGTAAGAGAGAAAAAAGCAGGCGCTAGCAATAGCACCTGCTTTTATCTCTTGTTTGTTAACCTGACTAAGCTAATTTAGTGATATTAACTGCTTGAGGGCCACGTTGACCTTCTTCAACGTCAAATTCCACTTTTTGTCCTTCTTCTAATGTTTTGAAACCATTAGTTTGGATTGCTGAAAAATGCGCGAAGACATCTTGACCGTTCTCAGTTGAAATAAAACCGAAACCTTTTTCAGCGTTAAACCATTTAACTGTACCTTGTGCCATATACATCCACTTCCTTTCTATAAAGCATTTGTAAAAATAGAGAGAAATAAAGATGTTGAAACACAAATACTAACTCAAAAACTAATTTACTTGCCAAGTGTAACACGTTTTAAAACCCCTGTCAATCTAAAACCTTAAAAAAAGATGATTATTTTTTTACTTTTTCTAAATTTTTTAAGATTATACTCCCTATTTGATTGGTCTCCAAGGCATCATAAGCTTGTTTTATCTCAAGTTAGTGATTTTTTGTTACAATAAAGATAAATCGTTGATGCTAACAAACTCCTACCTAAAGCGACGTAAGAAGGGAATTCTCCTTATTAAACGAAGGGATAGAAGGCGAGGCACCACAGGGCAAGAAAGGTCAAAATAACCTTTCCTATCACTGATGATAGAAAGAAGGTCAACTAATGACACAAACAGCTATTGACACACACGCCCATCTCTGGTCAGATGAGTACCTGGATTTATTAGAAAGCTTAGGTGGTAAAGGGATTGCCATCGCTAAAGGACTAAATGCCAGCGGGGAGCCACAAGATTTAGCCAAACGCCTTGACATGATGGACAAGGCTGGAGTCGATTATCAAGTGCTCTCGGCAATGCCGCAAGTTCCTCAATTTGGCAAACCACAAGAAGCTCTTGCAGCCGCTGAAATGATTAATAATTTTTACCATACTATTATTGACCAGCACCCCGACCGTTTCCGCGCCTATGGTGTCGTTCCTTTGCCACATGTTCAAGAGGCTATCCAAGAAGGGAAACGCATCATTGAAGAACTAGGATTTTTAGGAATCGCAGTCAATACCGTTCTTGAGACAGGCCAATCCATTGCTGATGACGCTTTTTTACCCTTCTTTGAAGCAATGGATGCTTTGGGAGTAATTATCTACATTCATCCCACAGGTTGTGGAGCTTTAAGCCCTATGGTCAATGATTATGACCAAGAGTGGGTGGTGGGAGAACCTATTGAAGATATGTTGGCCACCTTGTAACTTTTGAAAAGAGAATTCCCACAAAAATTCCCACACCTTGGTTTCCATATTGCGCATTTAGGTGGTGGTATTTCCTTTCAAATGCAACGCATTCTCGATAATTATGAGGACTGGCGTAGTTTTTCATACCATCCGCTTGAAACCTTGCAGAAGCACTTCTGGTTTGATACAGCCAATTTCCTCGAAGCCTCTCTTCTCCATAGTAACGAGATTTTAGGAAATCAACGCTTATTGGCAGGAAGTGATTTTCCTTATTTCCAAAATCAAAAATATACTCGAGCATTTTCTTACATCCGAGAAGCAAACTTAACTGATAATCAGAAAACAGCCATTTTAGAGACTAATGCTAAAGCCCTTTATGGTAATCGTTGGTCACTTTCTAAACTTCATTAACGAAAGCAATTGAGACAATAGCCTTAGCAGGCTTTGTCTCTTTTTTTAATCACTTGACTTTAAAAAAATATAGCAAGCTATGCTATTATGTTACTATTGTTTTGTATAGCAAGCTATATATAAGGAGGCAACATGCGCGAGAAAAACACTGTTTACCTGATTAAACGTGCTAATTTAAGTTTTGATAAAATTGCCAATCATACGCTGGCATCCTATGGCATTACCCATAGCCAATTTAAGTGCCTCAAATACCTTTATCTCTTTGAGAATGGTAGCCTTAACCAGAGGGATTTGGAGCATTATTTTAACATGAGCAATCCAACTGTCACAAGGATTCTGCAAAATTTGGAGAAAGAAGGGTGGATTAGACGGCTAGCTAATGGCAAGGATAAGCGTCAAAAGCAGTTGTACCTCACTGACAAAGCCTTGAGTATGCAAGAAACCTTTAAGGAGATTGCCACCCAACTGGAAAATCAGTTGACCCAACGCCTTACTGATGACGAATTGAATGACCTCCAAACCTTATTACGTAAAATGTTAGCCATTTCGCTAACTGCCGAGAAAGGAGCAGACCGTGACCACATTTAGAAAATTAACCACATTTACACATTTAAAGGAAGTAACTTCCTTATTCCCATGTTTTTGACCTCTATCATCTACACTTTTTACCCTCATCTCCTAAAACTAGGGGCTCCTTTTAGTGGTCTCTTCAGTCAAGACGCCACCTTTTTTATCATTGCGGTTTTACTAATGGTTTCTGGTATTCAGACTGATCTTGGTAAATACCCCAAAGTCATCAAGGCTATTGGACCTGTTTTGCTCTTAAAGATAGGAATCGCTCTACTGCTGACCTTAGCTTGGAAAGCATTCTTCCCCACAACGGGTTTTATAGGCATCACTGTCGTCACCATCACTGCCATTTTAATGTCTCTTAACCCTGGCATGTATCTGGTACTCCTGGGAAAAGATATCAGCGAAATGGAAGAAAGTGCCTTTTCCGTCATTAACTTACTGATGTTACCGGCCATTCCTTTACTTATTTTGAGTGTTGGTGAATCCAACATTAACCTCATGACACCCTTATTAGCCAACATTCTTCCTTTTGCCATTGGGATTTTGATTGGTTACTTATACCCTTCTAGTCGAAGTATGTTTAAGCCGCTCTCTATGATGTTGATTCCCTTTTTGGCAGTGACCTTTGGGGCTCGTATCAATATTATCATGGCTCTACAATCCAGCTTAACTGGACTGTTGTTGGTCATCTTGTATTACGCTTTAGGCGTCTTACCAGTGGCCCTCTTTGACAAAGCCTGGAACAAAAAAGAAGGCCGTATGACTTTATCCATGAGTTCAATTGCTGCCTTTTCCATGTCTATCCCTCCCTTTGTTAGCCAATACCTCCCTCTCTCCCAAGAGGTCATGGCTCAAAGTATTAGTCAGATTGCCTTTGCCGTTATTATTTCTAGCTTTGCAACTCCTTACCTTTACAAAAGAATCGTTAAAATCACTCCTAAAGAGGAAAAGATGGAAAAAATTTACCAATTATCACGGGATAACCACAAGCCAGAATTCTTGTTAGAAGCTATGGCAGCTGTCGAGTGGAAAGCGGGTGCTTACTTGGCTAAACGATTAGAAACCGGCCAACTCGATGCCTTGGATCAAGTGATTATCATGACAGACAGCCAAGACAACCTAATGGGATTTGCAGCATTGGTACAAGAAGATATTATTGAAAAACCAAGTTATGGTCCTTTCCTCTCAACAGTCTATGTAGCGCCTAATTATCGTGGACAAGGCCTAAGCTTGGAGCTGGTTGATCGCATCACTGAACTCGCCAAAGAAAAAGGCATTAAGAACCTTTACACCATTACCGCTCATAAGGGGCTCTATGAGAAGAACCAGTTTATTTTTGAAGGCCCTGTCCAAGATAAGTTTGGTCGTGACATGCGTCTTTTGGTCAAACATCTCAATTAGCGTCTACACGACGTCCTAAATGATTAAAATGTCTTTCTATTTGTCATAACTAACATCTTTTGTTACAATGTAACCATCATTATCATCATGGTTATAGTTAAAAGGAGGTTTTCTCATGGTCACTATTACGTTTGAAGCAAACAAAAATCGCTCAATAGCCCTCGATGAGGCCACAGAAATCGGAGAATGCACTGTCCGAAGCACGGATGACCTTTGGACGATTAACCACACGTTCGTTGACGAAGCTTATCAAGGTCAAGGAATCGCTAGACAACTAGTGGAGAAAATTGCTGATGAAGCCCGCAAAGCGGGCGTAAGGTTAGCTGCGACTTGCCCCTATGCTGTAAGGTTATTTGAGCAGACTCACGATTTTGATGATTTGCTTGCTAAATAAGGTTACGTCAAACCATTTTGCCTGTTAGTCACTGTTGGGGCTTATTTTCCGATGAACGTAACGGACAAATTCTTCTAATTTGTTAGCGTTATGAGCATGAACCCTTTTAAAGGGTATAACGGACAATCCTTTTATCATTACCGAGACAATCCTCGTTATCCTGACAAGGGTAGGAAAATTCCTCAAATATCTTGTGATTTTGAGCTTTTCCTGCCCTTATTTTGCAAGTTAACGGAGAAAAAGTGCTTAGGCGGATGGTTCCTTATCGATTGAATCAAAGGCTGGAAAGGAGACGACAACATGCTACCACCCACGTCTAAAAAAGGTTATCCTTGTCATTTAAAGGCTCTCATACCACCCACTTTTAGTTATCGTTCGTGGTACCAAGATGGAGACCAGCTCTATCACCTCAAAGCGGTCGATGCTAAACCACAGATGATTCTCAATCTGATGGAAAACAGTGATTGGGAAGCGTGTAGCGTCTTAGCTGATAAGATTAAAGATGACGCCCTTAACATTAAAGATATTATTATCGTACTCGTAGACAAGTACGGACACATGAAAGGAATAGCTGCTCTTTTATCAGAAGATATCACGACTTATTCCAATGATGGCCCCTTCCTTAGCGCTCTCTATGTCAGCCCAGCGTTTCGGGGACAAGGCTTGTGCCTTGATTTAGTGTCAATGATTGAAAAGGAAGCCATGAAGCGCAATTACCATCATTTATATGCTTTGGCCTACCATAGTCAGCTCTATGAGCGGTTAGATTATCACTATGTCGGCCATACCAGTGATGACTCGGGACATTCCCTAAAGGTATTTGAAAAAGAATTAGGAACGGTCTCATCTCATGTAATAACCAAGGAGAAAAAATGTCTCATTTAACAGTAACCGAACGCCTGGACGAAATGCGTCAAAAGTATATTGATGAAAGAACAGGTAATCATCCCGAGTCTTTAGGGTCTTGTAATGACCTCCGACAACTAAAGAAAGTCAAGAAAAAATTGTTAGCCCTTGAAAAGGAGCGCTGTCAATTACTGATTGAGAAGAAAGACATTACAGCTATTACTCAAAAAATCGCTCATTTAAAAACGTTATATATGGCTAAAAACAACTCAAAAGGACAGTCATAGGAGGATTTGCTATGCCCTTGTCAATGCTCCTCATCCTCTTTCTCATGTCACTTATTCTCTCCAACGTGCTTAACCGAATGTTTCCTCAATTGCCTCTTCCTGCCATCCAACTTCTTTTTGGGTTGGGCTATGGCATTTGGCATAGAGGAACAAGCATTCCGCTGGATCCTGAATTATTTTTAGCGTTTGTGATAGCCCCCCTAAATTTCCGCGAGGGGCAAGAGAGTGATATTAAAAATATTCTGACTTTTCGCTCAATTACTCTCTACCTCATTCTTCCTACTGTCTTACTTACCACAGTATTTCTGGGCTTAACCACTTACCATCTGTTACCAATACAAGTTCCCTTAGCTGTTGCTTTTGCTATGGGAGCTGCGCTTGCTCCAACTGATGCCGTTGCTTTGCTGTCTATTGCCAAGCGCTTTAACTTTCCCCAACACATCAAACATATCCTGACTTCTGAAGGTCTGCTCAATGATGCCAGTGGTTTAGTTGCCTTCCAATTTGCTTTAACGGCCTTAACCACTGGTTATTTTTCCCTGATAAAGGCTGGGTTACATTTGTTTTTAGCCATTGTAGGGGGCTTTCTAACAGGATTAGGATTCGCTTTAATACACAGACTCTTGCTATCTATTCTCGAAAAGTTTGATGCTAAGGATGTTACTGGAGCTTTGCTTTTGGAACTAACCCTTCCGATTGTCTCTTACTTTATTGCTCACCTACTAGGGTTTTCAGCCATTATATCAGTTGTTACTGCTGGTTTGATGCAAACCAATCGTCTCAAAAAAGTGACCTTATTTGATGCTCAAGCAGACCGTGTCACCCATATTATTTGGGGCACCATTAAGGTGATGCTAAACGGTTTTGTCTTTTTAGTTTTTGGGATTGAACTGGCTGAGATTTTAGGGCCTGTTTTAAGCAATCCTCATTATAGTAACTCTTATCTATTTGGACTAGTGATTGCCTTGACAGTCGCTCTCCTTCTCATTCGTTTTGGTCTAATTAGTCTTTTCTATCTGTACCATAGTATTCGACATCAAAAATCTTTCAAAGACTTTTTAGTTGATATTGTGTTGCTAACCTTTTCTGGAGCTAAGGGAAGTGTCTCAATCGCTACGATTTTATTGTTGCCTCGTATGGAGTCTTTCCAACACAGCCTTGTCCTTTTTATCGTGGGAGCGGTCACCCTGGTAAGTTTCTCAACAGGACTTATTGTTCTTCCGAGATTACTCCCGCCCTTAGCTGAACCGCCGAATCATTTTGATGAGATTAAGATTTTAACCACTGTATTACAACGACTGGAAATTGAAAGTAAACAAGCACCTGATAATCAAGCTGCCTTATATCAGGTGATGGATATTTACAATCAACGCATCGAACACCTTATTCTGGAACAAGAACCCAATTCGGTCAAAGAAGATCTGGCGGAATTACAACTGTTGATTATCGGTATTGAAACTAACGGTTTGGAACATGCCTTTTCCACAAAAGCTATTACTATCAAAGATTATCGTCTCTATCAAGCCTATCTTAAATCCCTTGAGAGACAAATTAATAGAAGCTTTGTTTCTAGTTTTAGGTATGGTTTGGCTATCTTTCTTCGAGTTATCCGTCGTTGGATGCGCGAGCTGCTGTCTTTTCACCATTTCTCTCCTAAGTTATTGACTGAGGACTCCTCTCAAGATCAACTTTTAGATGACCAAACACGAAATCGTTTAACAGATCTTTATCTCGGGAACACTGAGCTGATTTTGGAAGCACTTGAGGATTTAGAAGGGTATTATAATGCCTCCTTGGTTGATTTTTTACAAGGAAAACGTATCCAGGATGCCGAATTAATCAAATCTGGACTTTTTGTTGAACGGGTTATTACCCATTTCATTCCCGATAATAGTGGGGAATTATTACACGCCTTTTATTTAGAAAGGCGGGCTATCTATGAAGCTGAACAAGCACAAGAAATCACACCGACTCAAGCTCATGACCTCCGCCATACTGTTAATGAGCTTGAGACTTACTCACTTCGCCAACATGCTAATCCATTAATGGTTGATGTCGTGGATGGCTAACCTTTTTAGCAGATAATCATGTAAGCAAAGAAATATCTTTGCTTTCTTGTTTGCAAGCATATTTCTTTAAAATAACACTAATTAGTAATATTATGTGATTAGAATCTTGACATTAGAAATGAGGTATTCTTATGACAAACACAGCATTAATCGGTATCCATCATGTCCCTTTTGAGGAGACACAGTGGTCTGATGCGCCAGCTCTTTTCTTCCAAGATAAACACAAGTTAGACTTGGCTCTGGTTGAAGGAACAACTGAAAATGAAACACCTGCTATTTTAGGCTTCCATGGGGTAATGCTCTTATCCAGTGATGGTCAGGCTAGTCGTGAGTTTCTGACGACACTTATGGGACTAAAAGAAATCGATCAGACGGCTAGCTATAGGCGTTTTAAAACTCAAGGGAGCTTAGCTCATGAGGTTTTAATCCCTAAACAGGCTAGTCCAAGAGGAAGTTGGGGACCGGGTACAGGCCACCACATTGCTTGGAAAGTGACAGACAAAGACAGTTTGATGGCGTATCAGACAGAACTTGGCCAGCAGGGGTTTCATACCACTGTGATTCGCGATCGAAAATATTTCCAATCCATTTATTTGAGAGAGAGTGGCAAGGTGATTTTTGAATTTGCGACGCAAGGCCCTGGGATGACTGTTGATGAAACTATAGATCAACTGGGCCAAGCGCTCCAACTCCCCAAACGCTATGAAACAAGACGCCAGGAGATTACGGATAACCTTCCCCCTCTTCGAATCTAGAAATGAGCTAGTATGCTATCCATCAATCAAACAGACCTAAGCGATAAAGAAAACTATAACATTCTTATTGGTAGTGTTATCCCGAGACCCATTGCCTTTGTGACAACCTTGTCTGAGACTGGGGAACTTAATTTAGCCCCTTTTAGTTTTTTTAACATCGTTTCCTACCGCCCCGCCATTCTATCCATTAGCATTCAGCGAAAAAATGGTCAGATGAAAGACACTGCACGGCATATTCTTCGCCAAGGTGAGGCCGTTATTCATACGGTTTCTAGAGTTAATCTTTCTCAGGTCAATCAAGCAGCTATTGAGTTGCCTGCTGATCAAAGTGAGTTACCTTGTACTCATATGACTCCCGCACCATCTACTCGGCTAAAGACTCCTGGTGTCTTAGAAGCTAAGCTACGATTTGAAACCACCCTTTACCAACATATTCCTATCTCGGATGACAGGGGAGAACTTGTCGCTGATCTTATTTTGCTTCAGATTGTTCATTCCCATCTAGACGAAGAGGTTTACCAGGAAAACCACATTTTAGCGGAGAGATTGGAGCCAATGAGCCGTCTAGCAGGGCAAGATTACGCTCAATTGGGAGCCATTACCAGCCTAAAACGACCTTGACGGAGGTATCTTATGACCTATTTAGTAAAAAATGGTCACCCTGACCAACCAACTTTTATTTTATTACATGGAACGGGAGGCAATGAGGAAAGCTTACTGAACTTAGCAAACTTTCTCAATCCCGACGCGAATTTGATTAGTTTGAGAGGAGAGGTCAACGAAAATGAAGCGTTGCGATTTTTCAAACGCCACCGAGAAGGGCTCTTTGATGAAGAAGACTTGAATACTCGAGGAAGACAGCTGAAAGACTTTTTAGAAGAACAAGCCAAGACTCATCAATTTGATTTGTCAGATGCCGTTTTGATTGGCTTTTCCAATGGTGCTAACATGGCTATCAACCTTCTTTTGGCCGACCAAAGTTCTTTCCAAAAAGTTATCTTATTTGCACCCATGTATCCCGTTGACACTAGTAAGCTCACTGAAGATAAATCCCACCTCAACCTGTTTATCTCGATGGGAACCGAAGATCCTCTTGTTTCAATGGCAGATAGCCAACAGGTATTGTCGCTTTTTGAAAGTCGAAGGGCTAAAGTTACTCCATTCTGGGTTACTGGTCATGAGATCAGATTAGATAGTCTTCAAGCTGCCAAGGAATGGCTAGAGCAACTAACATCTAGCAGCAAGGAGCTTTAAAAACGTTCGTGAACATCCGTTTTAAACTGACGTCACTAACCCAAAACCAGCAAGAGGTTAGCCACCAATTTTGCTAGATCACGTCAAGTGAAAAAACAAAAAAAGCCTCCAAAGAGGCTTTTTCAGACTGAAGACAAAGTCCTTAGAATCACTTTTCTAGGGGCTTTTCATGATATTTAGGAGTATAATATAAGAAAAAGGACTTGTGAGGTTCTCCTATGTTACACAAAGAAAAACCTGATTATAACC
>NZ_JBWKAI010000004.1:0-104790 GCF_056500955.1 Streptococcus sp. F2 | reverse complement strand
TTCTTGGTCTTCAAAGAGATTGAGTTGTGTTATAATGTGCATAGTGAGACCTCGTTAATAGAGATATTTGCACTAACTATTATAACGCTTTGACGTTTTTTGAGGCTCATAAAAGAGAAAAATCGCTACTTTATCGTGGCGATTTTTCTTTTTACTGTTCAGCAAACCCTTATCATAATTGGGATAAACAACAACGGGAATAGTTCATAGTTAGTTATTTTTCTAGAGGTAGTGAAGTTGGCTGATTTTTATCATTAGAAGCTGGAATAGATTGGTCATTATGTAGGTAGCTGTACTCAAGCTTTCGTTCCTCGTTATACCCATCTTTGTATTCGTATTTGGTAGCATCATCATTATTCTCAGTGTACTTCACAACATCGATATTGAAATAATGATGGTCAGATTCTTTGTTTTCTTCAAATTTTCCAGTAGCAACATAATGCTGATTGTTGTTATAAACATCATTATTAAATAGTTTATGATTATCATAAGCAAAGTGAATACTGTTAAAGTCATAATTTTCAGCATTATCTGGAGTATTATATGTTTGCTTGTTAACAATTTCTCCTGTTGCAACATCACGATAGTAAATACTTACCATATGATTATTATCTTTAGGATTTTGTAAGTCGTCTTTCTTCACAACAAAATAGTACTCTTCAAGTATATCGTTATTTTCAGAAGCACCCTCTTCTATACCAGTTTTACTATTAACTTTCTTGATAATGTTTCTTTCTTTAATAGCATAATCATACTCTGCACCCCAAGATAAATGAGTAGCCATTCTATTATTATCATGAAGAACTCTTGCACTTTCACGATCTAGAAGAACATATTCCCCATGGTACTGATTTAAAACCCTTTCAGCGAGTTGACGTAAGTCTTTAGAATCAATTTGCGTGCCAACTTCCCATGGTTTTGTCCCTTCGATAATTGGTGCATTAAACACTTTTCTTGACCCACCACTTTCATCTACAAAATTTAAACTGTATAGAAAAGCAACACCTTTTGCAGGATTTGTAATAGGTGCTTCGACTTTAGGTCTAACAATGACATGTCCATTTAGCATATAATTTTGAATGGACATGTTGCCAAAGTCTACGCTACCATCTTCAGGTGCAATATATAAATCGTTGTCTTTATTTGTAATTCTTGCGTTAGGAGCAAAATCTACTACTTCATAGTTTTGAGTGACTGGATGTGAAGCGAAGTGAGCTTTAATTAAATCTAGTAATTCTTTTTTTTCTACACGAGGACTTTTTAAATCGTAGTCTAAATATTTAATGTAGAATTCTTTGTCTTGCCCCTCTAGAATACCATCGACGCTAATGATTAACGTAGGGTACTTTTGTGGTTCCTCTGGTAAGCCAGGCCCCGCAATAGCCTGTACCGGTTTAGCATGTGCAAATACTGTGGCGCTCAATAGTGTAACGCCTAATAATCCTAAATGTTTTTTCATAAAAAAACCTCCCTTTCCTCATCGTTATACATTATCATTATTAGAAAATAAAGCACTCTCATTTTGGAGTTTTGGTAAAATACAATTAAAAAAGCAATTATCTGAAAATATAATCGCTTTTTATGATACCGCTATCAGTTCTTTGTAAATTTAAAATGTGAGAAAGTTTAAAATATTTTTATCTAAAAAATAATTTATTTTTTATTTTTAGATAATATCATTATCTGGTTTTTTCTGACGCCATTTAGCTCTCAATCCTTGTAGTATAGGGTAGAGAATAGGTACTGCTACTATGGTGACGAGTGTCGTCCCAAAACTACCTCCAACCTTTCCAAGTGCTACGAAGAAAGCTGCTGGAAAAGAAAGTTGACCCACAGCATAATGAAGCAAGCTGTATTTGATGATATTAAGGAGCAATTTTGCCAAGCCTGCTATGGCTCCCAATGCTATAATAGCTGTTGGGTGCTGACTTGACTGCATTCCTTTTTCATAAATAAGGTGTAGGATAAGACAGATTATCATAGATTCCAAAATGGTTATCCAGACAACAGGGGCATAACCGTTTAAAATATCGAAAATGCCCAATCCCAGACTGGCCATCAGAGCTGCTTCTTTACTATCGTATAGAAGAACAGCAACCACCACCAAGGCATTTCCAAGATGAACAAATTGAGCGCCCACTGGAATACGTAGCAATTGGACAGCTATAAAAATTAGGCTAGCATAGAGACTCAACTCAATGTGATGAGCTAGTTTAGATGATGTCATTTGTTTTCCTCCATTAATTGTTGAAATGATGTGCTCAGATAGGCTAAATGCGGTTCGTAGGCAATTCCAAAAGAGATATCTTCTTTTAGCATAAGAGTCGTTTGCAAGGCTTTTTCGATAAAGGAAATAGCAAGGTTAAGAACATCTTTCATAGGCAATTCATAACAAAAACCAGACGCTATAATAGCTGAAACGATATCTCCTGTCCCATAAAATTGTTGAGGAAACTGAGTTCCAAAATAATAGCTTAAGTGATTTTTAGACGATTGATAGTAAGCAAAACCAATTTCTCCTTCTTGGAAAGAGATTCCGCTAATGACAATATGTCGAGGTCCAAGAGCTGCTAATTTTATGACTAGTTGTTTCACATCCACTTCACTGTAATGTGTGCCTAAATAGGGAGTTTGCGTTAACAGGCAAGCTTCGCTCACATTAGGTATTAACAAGTCCGCTTGGCCTGCCAGTTGAGTCATCACAGCTACATGTTGGCTTGTGAAGCCAGTGTAAAGTTTTCCCTGATCCGCCATAATAGGATCAAGAATCAGAGGCACTTGTTGTTGCGACAGAAAATCCAAAATCTTCTCAGCGTCTCCTGTTTGGCTAAGATAACCTACAACTATGGCATGACAATCAGCACCTCTTTCTCTCCACTCTGTTAAAAAAGCCTTCACTAAATCTGAAGTTTCCCATTTCACAGGCTTGTTTCCCCCACCTGTATGCCCCGATAAGAGACAGGTTGGTAATAAGGCTTGCTCCATGCAACAGGCTGCCATCACAGGAATGCTGGCTGATAGTCCTACTTTTCCTATGCCAACTAAGTCGTTGGCCACCATAATACGTTTCATACTCACATACCTCTTTTCCTTAGTAACAATTGTAAGGAAAAGTGTTATTCGGTACAATAGAGTTAATGATTAACTGTATGGGGACAACTATGACAAGTAAATACCAAACCATCATTTCAGATTTGGACCAAGCTATCCAAACGCAAGCATTAAAAAAAGGAGATAAACTCCCTTCCATTCGGCAATTAAGTGACCATTATCGGTGCAGCAAAGACACTGTGCAACGTGCTCTATTAGAACTAAAATATAGACACCTCGTTTATGCAGTACCAAAAAGTGGTTATTATGTTCTAGGAAAAGTGTCTGAAGAAGATACTGCTGTCGATTTAAGTCTCGAGGACTATAATAACATTGCTTACGAAGACTTTCGGCTTTGCCTCAATGAAGCTCTGGAAGCTAGAGATTCTTATCTCTTTCACTACTACCACAAGGCCGAAGGGCTAGACGATTTGCGAGATGCTTTGGTGCCTTATCTGGCAGACAATAGTATTTATAGCTGCAAGGAGCAACTTCTTATTACTTCTGGGACACAGCAGGCTCTCTATATATTATCGCAAATGCCTTTCCCAACCGCTGGGCAGACCATTCTTATTGAAAAGCCAACCTATCATCGTATGGAATCTCTGCTTAATCATTCAGGAGTACCCTATCAAACCATTAATCGAGGGTTTAATGGGCTGGATTTAGGGGTCCTAGAATCCCTTTTTCAGTCTGGAGAGATTAAGTTTTTTTATACTATCTCACGCTTTTCAAATCCTTTAGGGCTTTCTTACACGACCAAAGAGAAAGAGGCTATTGTTCGCTTGGCAGAACAATACCATGTCTATATTTTAGAAGATGATTACCTAGGTGACTTTGTTAAAGCAAAGGAACCTCCTCTTCACTATTATGATACTCATCAGCGTGTGATTTACCTCAAGTCATTTTCCATGAGTGTTTTTCCAGCACTTAGAATAGCTACACTTGTTTTACCCCAAACTTTAAAGTCACAGTTTCTGACTCAAAAATCAATGATTGATTTGGATACCAATTTGTTGATGCAAAAAGCTTTGGCACTCTATTTGGAAAATGGCATGTTTTATAAAAATCTCAAACACATCAAGCATTTGTTAAAGGAGAGGGAAGATGGTTTAGACACAGTTCTAACAACTCACTTATTGAAGAAGCAGTATCGTTTGACTCCGACCCATCTCATTATCAATACTGATAACTCTCCCACTCTCCCTCAGGCGTTGCTCCCTGAAAAGAGTTCTTTTCTCATAAATGGTAACAGTCGTTATCTGATAATGACTATTCATCAAAACACCCTACATCAGTTAAGGTTATTTTTTGACACTCTCAATAACTCCTTGTAAGAGCTATTTTTAACAAGACACTAAAAATCCCTCAAAGGATAGCCTTTGGGGGATTTGGGTTTATTTTGTTTGCTCAAAACGCAAGTGGACAATAATGTTATCACCATAACCATTCCGTTCAAGATCGCGCTGTAGGCGATAAGAAATGTAATGTTCTGCAATGGTGATATAACCTGCATCCATCAAACGATTTTCAACGAGGGATTGAATCATGTTGATGGTAGGGCGTTCAGCATGCACTTCTTCTAAATCAATGATGACCTTTTTAGTAACTTGAGCGAGATTTTGTCGCCAGGTATCATCGATAACATATACCGTTCTTGCTGCTTTGATAATCGCTTGATAAATTTTATCGGGGTCAAATTCAGCGACTTGACCATCACGCTTAATAATTTGCATAAGAGCGCCTCTTTTCATTAGTTTTCATCTCTACTTACATTATGCAAATGTTTTCACGATTTGTCAAGTCATAGCACTCAAACTAGCGATATAACAAGGTTTCTTGACTTTCTTTGTTTTATTCATCAAATGAAAAAACCTTAATGTATAGGGAAAACACCTAAATCACTTGGGACAATTAACCCTTTCTCATGCAGACGTTCTGCAATTTGAACTGCATTCCAAGCAGCACCTTTTAATAAATTATCCGAAACCACCCATAGATGAAGACCATTAGCAATGTCGAGGTCTTTACGAATACGACCCACAAAGGTATCACGGCTCCCTACGGCATTAACAGCCTGAGGATAGAGTTGCTGGCTCACATCATCTTGCAGAACCGCTCCAGGGAACTGACGGATAGCCTCTTTGACGTGATCAATTGGGGCTGGTACTTTTGTTTCGATATAAACAGATTCAGAGTGAGCGGATAAGACTGGGATACGAACACAAGTGGCAGAGACTTTGATTGTAGGATCTGCCATAATTTTCTTGGTTTCCATGGTCATCTTCATTTCTTCATAAGTGTAATCATTTTCTGTGAAGAGGTCAATTTGAGGCAGAGCGTTAAAAGCAATAGGGTAATGTTTTTTATCTCCAGCTGAAGGTAAAATAGCTGCTGTTACTTCCTTTGGAGTTTTGCCTTGATGAAGGATTTGTTCATATTGAGAAAGTGTCTCTGCAATAGCGGACTGACCAGCTCCTGAAACAGCTTGATAAGTTGAAACGATGATGCGTTCTATCCCCCACCGTTGGCGAATGGGTTCAAGTGCAATCATCATTTGGATGGTTGAACAATTAGGACAGGCCACAATACCTTTATGATGATCGAGAGCTTCTGCATTGACTTCTGGAACGACCAAAGGGACTTCTGGATGTTGGCGAAAATGGGAGGTATTATCAACAACTACTGCACCTGCCTGAACCGCATAAGGTGCGAATCGCTCTGAGACGCTACCACCTGCTGAAAATAGAGCAAGATCAATCCCATCAAAGGCTGTTTCATTTGTTTCTTCAATTGGAATTTCTAGCCCCTTGAATGGCAAGGTCTTACCTACAGAACGTGCCGATGCCAGAAGTTTGAGTTTTGAAATAGGGAGATCGGATTCTTCTAACATCTTAATCATTTGGCGGCCAACAGCTCCTGTTGCCCCCACAATAGCTACAGTATAGACCATACAATCACCTCTTACGTTGAAGTCTTTACCAGACATTCTTTTTGTAATTTTCTAAAATTTTATAATAGAGCTATTATAGCTTATTTTATTTTAAAAGAAAAGCACAAAAAAAGGATTGAGAATATCTCAATCCTAGGGGCGTTCTTACTAAGTAAGAACGTGATAAAAAGGTTCACACAAATTATCAAAGTCGGCTTCCTGCCTTAATGACCTCCCCTGCGCAAAAGTGGTTTTTCAACCACAATCGACTCATCGCATACTACCATTCTAACAGAACATGTCCTAAATTACAAGAGAGGAGCAATGGTTCTGACTAACAGTCCAACTAATTTTTGATACCAAGGGCGGGCCTTGAGCTGTTCTTGTGTTACTAAAACTGATTTTTCTTGTGTTTCCTTAAAATCCTTGACAATTTCTGCGATGGCAGACACACGATACAAATAGGTCGCACATTCAAAATGATGATATAAACTGCGATAATCTAGGTTAATTGTCCCAACGACTGCTTTAGTATTATCTGATACAAAAATCTTGGAGTGGACAAATCCTGGCTGGTATTCATAAATCTTAACCCCCGACGTCATTAGAGCTTTGTAGTATGTTTTAGCTAAGGCATAGGGAACGCCTTTGTCAGGAACACCAGGCATAATAATACGAATATCTACACCACGTTCTGCAGCAAATCGCAGAGCATGTTCCATCTCACTGTCTAAAATCAAGTAAGGGGTCATGATGTAGACATAATTTTTGGCATGGTTCAAAATATCAATATAAATATTCTCTCCAATTTTATCGGTATCTAAAGGTGAGTCTCCATAAGGAATCACGTAGCCATCCGATGGAAGAGAGGGAGTATGTTTCGAAAGATAGGGATCGATAATCAACTCTTTTTCAGTGATAGACCACATCTGTAAAAAGAGAATTAAAAAGCTATCGGTTGCTTCACCTTCTAACATCAATCCAGCATCTTTCCAGTGGCCAAAACGGTCAATCTCGTTAATGTATTCATCAGCTAAATTCACACCGCCCGTAAACGAAACGTCTCCATCAATGACCACTATTTTTCGGTGGTCTCGGTAATTATAATAGGTGGAAATAAATGGTGAGATCGGTAAAAATGACTTTGCCTTGATTCCTAGTTGTTGCAATCTTACCGCATAGTCTGGTGATAGGGTTGACAATTCATTCATTCCATCAAACAAGACTCTTACTTCCACACCCTCTTTTACTTTTTTCTCTAAAATGCTTAAAATTTCTCCCCACATTTGCCCTTCAGCAATAATGAAAAATTCTAAGAAAATATATTTTTGGGCCAAAAGCAACTCTTCTTTTAACCGTTTGAAAAACGTTTCCCCTGTTGGAAAATAAGTTGTTCTTGTGTTGTTATAGATTGGAAAATTGCCGCGGCTTCTTTCCAAATACTGCACCAGGTGATAAGTGGTTGAGGTATTATCTTTAAGGACTTCCAAAATGGCTTCGTCATCTCTTAGGTAAGGAGCAGAAAGATCCACTAAATAGCTGATTCTTTGTTTGAGTCCGCGATAACCCCAGTCTAATTTGGTGTAGATGAGAAAAAGCGAACCCAACAAGGGGGCAATCATAATTAAAATTAACCAAGTCATTCTTGAAATAGCATCCATTTCACTATTAACCAGATACAAGACGATAGCAATAGCAAAAATACCTTCTAAAATAGTAATCCAAACACGGTATTGCTCCATCCAAGCATAGGTTAGAAATAAGAAAACTAGCTGAAGGATAATTAATAAAACAATAACAGTTGTTCGACTAAAAATGCCTCGTAAAACTCCTCGTCTCCCTTTATGGAGCAAATATTTTACTTTTGCTTTCTTTTTGATAACCAATCCTCCATCTTCACAAATATCATTTTACATATTATATCATAGTAATGAAGGAAGCGAGTCACTTATAATCTGATTAGTTTGATTAATAGCCTTACTCTCTTAAATAGCTCACTAATAGTATTGGTGACAATAGCTTTTTTCTAGTATTTAACTATTTCTCCTCTAAAAGTCTATGTTTCAACTGTAACTCTCTCTAAATAAATGATTCTGGCATGATGATAAAAAAGAAGCAGATCAATTTCTCCTCGCTAAAAAGACAGAGAGATTGTCTTGCTTCTTTTTTGAAATCTAGCCTCTTAACTAACAAATCAGCAGAATTCACTAAAGGATTAAACTAAATTAGTCGATGACTAATACTAAGCTAAATTATTAGTGATTTGTTTTATGAAAAGGATTTAGTGTTTTTCTTTCTTTTTGAAAAGAGCTACAAAAACTGTCGAGCATAGAAGTCCTAGTCCAGCTAAAAGAGAAAGGTTTGAACGTTCTGCTGTCTTAGGCAGTACTTTTGCTGAAGATGGCTGAGATTCCATATTGTAGTGGAATGTGTCAGCATTTTCTTTTTCATCTAAGCCTTTTGGAGCTAATACGTTAGGTTGGTCCGATTTTGTTTCCGTAAGCATCAAGAGATTAGCGTCATCGATCATACGATCAATGGATTCTTTGAGTTGCTCATCAGTCATTTCAGGATCTGTAGATGCTTCTGAAGACTGTTCTTCTTCATTTGTCATTGGTTGAGAAGACTCTTTTTCAACCTCTTCTGGCGTTTCTTTTTCAACATTCTCGTTTTCTGTAGGCTGATCTGATTGACCTTTAGGTAACAGTTTTTCAAGAGAAACAGCATGGTAATTGCCGAAACGATCTTCTGCAATTAAAACAAGTTTGCTAAAGTCAACTGTCAGTGGTTCTTCTGATAATTCTCTTTCAATTGTTTTTGGAATATCAAAGCTTCCATCTGCCTGCATTGGAATATAGTGAACAACCTGATCATTATAAGGTTCTTCACCCTCTTCAACTTCAGCTGGAATTTCAGTATTATAACCAATTTGGAAACGAACACCTTCTGTTAATTGACTCACATCAATCCTGAATTTACCTGTTTCTGCATCATAGGACGCTTCCGTTGGAAGTTCAGGTAGACTTGTTTTCACCTCTACTTTGAAATCTTGAATTTGAGCTTTTGCACCTTCTGCTACTGGTGTATAGAGTACTCGGTAAGTGTATAGCCCATCTGCAACAGTTTCGTTATCACTTGATTGACCACTCCATTCAGTGTTTTCAAAACGATGCATGACTTTAGCACTTTCGTCTAAGTCTTGGAAGTATTTACGTGTAGCAACGGTTGAACTTTCCCACACAAGGTTACCATCTTTATCAAGTACTTGTGCCTTAATATCCTTAACATTACGAAGGAAGATTCCATGGAAAAGAATACTGTCTTTGTGCCCATCACCATTTGGCGAAATTTGGAAGATGCGTTCTGCCATTGGTGCAATGACATCCCTTTCACCTTCTAAAGCCTCTGTGCCTAAAATAATATTACGTCCCGCTTCAGCACCTAGTTCGTTGATTTCACCTGCCTTAGTTTCTTGAGCTAAGAAGTAAGGTGTAGCGACACTAACCAGTGCGGTTACCTTGCTATCTTTTTCAGGAAGCAAGTACTTACCTGTTTCATCATCTTTCTCAAGTTTTTGATAGAAAGCACCTGCTTCGAGGGTATCATAAATTGGTGTATCCAAAGCAGGAAGATTAGCAAAGTCGCCTCTAAATCCACTAAATGGAATACTCATTAGTTCATCTTGACGATCTAAGTTATCTGTAAAACGAACAAATCCTTCAAGGAAATAGCCGTTTGGCATTTCTTTTAACAAATCTGCAGCGTAGGCTGAAGCATCAACGGCAATTTGAATCTCTTCCACATCATTCGTGATAGTAATAGCTTGCCATTCAGATGATTGCAAGGCCTTCGGTTGCAATTCGAAGTGACCATCTTTTGTTTTATCAGTCCCTAAATTCAATTGGAAATAAAGGGTTTTAGGCGCTTGATCTTTTGTAAGGCGTTTTACATTAAGGGTTACCACAAACTTGTCTTGGATGTTACCAAGATTAATTTTTGCTTGACCAGCTGCATCTGTTAAGTAATAGTCGGCTTTTAGAGCCTTTTGAGCATCAATATGACCAGCACCTTGATGACGTGGTGAAAAGTAAGCTTTTTCTTCAGGACTATACAGAGCTGTTGCAGAACTCATCACCACAGCCTTAATCAACTGTGCACGTTGGGCATCTGTTAAATCTGGGAATCTATCTTTATAAGCTTTTTGAAGAAGTGATAAAATTCCAGAAACATGTGGCGTCGCCATGCTTGTTCCACTTTCGTAGCCATATTGTTTTCCTTCTGTTGCTGAAAGAATATTGAATCCTGGGGCAGCAACATCTGGTTTGATCATGCCTTCAGCTGTGACCCCCCAGCTTGATTGGCTGATAGGACGAGACCCAGCATTGTTCTCAAAAACATCAAAGGCTTGATTAAAAGTAAAACTAGTGACTCCTCTCAATACCGCTGAATCTTTAAGACTGATAAACCCTACTGGAATAGAGCAGTCCTTTGGAATAAAATAATTAGCAATAGTGAAATTTCCTTGGAGAGCATCGTCATTAGAAATAACAACTCCTGTTGCTCCTGCCTTCATCGCGTTTTCGATTTTCTGAGAGAAATTCAGACGACCGCCACGTTTGATCATCACGACTTTATCTTTGGCATCAATTCCTTTAAAATCAGCTTCTTCTCCCAAAGCTGCATCTACTAAAGTGTACTCTTTTCCTGCATCAAAGCTCTTGTGAGCAGAAAGGAAAATTGGTAGCTTTTGTGAGTGTTCAGTTGTTTTGACTTGAAGCGATTGGCTAATAATAGACATTGGGTTTGCAGCCGCCACACTAATCACATCATCAGAGATAGCTGGGCTATTTAACGTTCCAAAGTCAGGGTTGCTAGATAATGGCAAACGACTTCCCATACCAACAGCTCCCTCATTACCACTTGCAGCAACGAGTAAAACACCTTTTTCTTTAGCTGCCTTAATGGCTGCCTTAACATCTGGGTGTAAATCACTTAGCGAATCAGCTGTTTTACCAAAACTCATATTGATAACTGTTGCTCCAAGTTTAACCGCATCTTGAATAGCTTTAGCATAAGAAGCAGCAAAGGAATCTTTTTGCCCTCCGCTCTTCACTTTCATCATCAAAATAGAAGCATTGGCCGCTATTCCTTCCATACGAAGACTATTTTCAGTTGCTTTTTCTCCATTACCTGTAGCAATCGCTGCAACATGTGTCCCATGGACATTACTTGCTTTAGGATCAAAAATCTCATCTGTTTCTTTAGAGTAATCGTAAGTAAAAATAACCTTTTCATTATACCATCGACCATAAGAAATCTTTTGTTCTTCTTTAATCTTGGAGAATTTTTCTTTGGTTAAGAGATTAGGATATTCTTGTAACTGATGATCTAGCTTGAAAACCTCATGTTCTGGATCAAATTCATCATCAATAATTGCAATAATCTGACCACTTCCCTTATCTGTCTTTAATTGCAATTCTTGTATTTTCGTCAAATCATTTTTAGACAGTTGACTAGGAAGAGATTCTGTTTTTTCAGCAAAAGCTGAGATTGGCTCTTGCTCTTTTGAGATAGTTTCGTCTGCCTTAGGAGCCTCTTTTTTTGCTTCGTCAGCTGCTGCTCCGCTTTCTTCTGTTTCAGAACTAGTTTCTGAGTTAGTAGCTATTGTTGAAGTTTCAGTTTTTTCATCAACAGCTGGGGTTGCTGCTGAGTTAGGCTGAAGGACTGTTTCTTCAGTAACTTGTTCATCGGCTAACACAGAGTGATAATTTAATAATAAAAGGCTTGTTGTTGCAAGCGTCAATTGACATACTATTTTTTTCTTAGAGTGATTTTTCATGGTCACTACAATACCTCCAATAACGTGTGAATATAATGATACAACATTATTAAAAAATTAACAATAGATTTACTAAAAATTAATTTATTTTTCTTATCATTAACTTTTTTGATATCACTGAAAGCAGTTAATTAGCTGCTGGAATGTTACCATAACTTGAAATAAGCGTTAACAAAGGAAAGCGCACCTAAAAAACCTGATGATTAATCCATCAGGTTTTTTCACTTTATTAAGATTTAGATTAGTTTTGATTAAAACAGACCAATTGCTGTCCCGTCTTCAGTAACGTCCATTGCCATTGCTGCTGGAACTTTTGGTAGGCCAGGCATAGTCATCACATCTCCTGTTAAAGCAACAATAAATCCTGCTCCTGTTTTAGGAACAAATTCACGGATAGTGATGTCAAAATCTGTCGGTGCTCCTAACAAGGAAGGGGTATCGGAGAAACTGTATTGTGTCTTAGCCATACAAACAGGCAATTTATCCCAACCGAATGCTGCGAACTGCTTCAATTGTGTTTTGGCTTTTGGGCCAAATTGAACAGCTTTACCCCCATAAATTTGGGTAACGATCTTGGTCACTTTTTCTTCCAATGAATCTTCATCTGCATAAAGACGCTTGTAATCAGAGGACTCTTGATCAATCACACGAACCACTGTTTTGGCTAGTTCTACGCCTCCTTCAGCTCCATTAGCCCAAACACTGGCTAATTCTACAGGAACATTTATATCAGCACAGAGAGCTTTTAAAGTCGCAATTTCAGCTTCAGTGTCTGCGACAAATTCATTGATTGCCACAACAACTGGTACATCGAAGCGACGCATATTGTCGACATGACGTTTTAAATTGGCAAAACCTAACCGAACAGCTTCGCAATTTTCAGTCGACAAATCGGCCTTATCAACCCCTCCGTGCATCTTAAGAGCACGTAAGGTAGCAACCACCACAATAGCATCTGGTGCTTTAGGAAGGTTAGGAACTTTAATATCGAGGAACTTCTCAGCACCCAAATCAGCACCGAATCCAGCTTCTGTAACGGTGTAATCTGCCAATCGCAACGCTGTTGAGGTAGCAAGGACAGAGTTACATCCATGGGCAATATTAGCAAATGGTCCCCCATGAACAAGGGCTGGTGTTCCATAAATAGTCTGTACTAAATTTGGCTTGATAGCATCTTTTAGAATTAATGTTAATGCTCCTTCAACCTTCAAGTCACGAACATAGACAGGCTTACGATCATAGGTATAAGCGATCACAATGTTTGCCAATCGTTCTTTCAGGTCTTTTAAATCAGTCGCTAAACATAGGATAGCCATGATTTCAGAAGCTACTGTGATGTCAAATCCATCTTCGCGTGGCACACCATTCACAGGACCGCCTAAGCCGACAATTACTTGGCGAAGAGCACGATCATTAAGATCTACCACGCGCTTCCATATAATACGACGTTGATCAATTCCTAAATCATTTCCTTGCTGTAAATGATTATCAATCAAAGCTGACAAGGCATTGTTGGCTGTGGTAATGGCATGCATATCACCTGTGAAGTGAAGATTGATATCTTCCATTGGCAAGACTTGGGCGTAGCCCCCGCCTGCTGCACCTCCTTTAATCCCCATAACAGGGCCAAGGGAAGGCTCGCGTAAAGCAATCATGGTTTTTTTACCAATTTGATTTAAAGCGTCTGCCAATCCAATGGACATGGTTGATTTCCCTTCGCCTGCTGGAGTAGGGTTAATAGCAGTTACCAAGATTAATTTTCCAGGCTCATTTGTTGAGGCGGATTTGATTTTCTCAAAACATAATTTAGCTTTATATTTACCATAAAGCTCAATATCATCAGCCTCTATTCCAATTTTGTTAACAATATCAGTAATTGGTTGTAAGGTGACACTTTGGGCGATTTCGATATCTGATTTCATGATAACTCCTCAATTTTATGTAATGTCGTCATTATATCACATTTTAAGTTAGGCGTACATTTATTTGAACCATAACAAAGAATGTTCGTTTTTTTAGTTTGTTTTCACCTACTCCAAGTTAAACTTACTAGGAAAACATCAAATCCACCAATTCTCTTGCTGTAATAGCCCCTAGATAAGGCGTTAAATGAGTGGATTCCAGAACAGCAAGCACATCTTCTTTTTCCATTCTGGTGCCAATCAAGAGGTGTTCCAGTTCTGTAATATCTGCTTTTCCAAAAAAGTCTCCATAAATGCGACAGTCAGCAATCGAACCTTTTACGATATCAAGATGTACATCAACCGTTCCTCCAGCAAAGCGGCCATCTCTGTGGTAACGGTATTGTGGAGAATTGCCATAGTTCCACTCCCAATTTTTATACTTACGCTCTGTTAAGGCATCAATCTGTTGCCAATCCTCTTCCGTCAAGTCATAGCGTTTTGCCTGACTAATGGTTTCAATCTTTAATAACTGACAAACCATCAAATCTTTAAATTCCTCAACAGTGATACCTTGATACTGCGGTGCTAAATGTTCTCTGATATTACCTACTCGGCTTCGCACTGACTTGATACCCTTTGATTCAATTTTTTTTCGGTTAGGGTTCAGTACCTTTTCCATAGCTTCAAAATCCACATCTAAAAGTAGCGAATAACCCCCATAGACACGGCCATTGGCAATGGTCATTGCAGCTCCAGATACTTTTTTACCATCGATGACCAAATCATTTCGTCCGGTCATTTCCACACCTGTCGCTCCCAAATGGTGAAGTGCTTCAATAGCAGGTTGATAGGTTCGTTTGAAATCCCCAAAAATCCCATTATCATTAATAAGATAACAAATGTTAACAGCTCCAGAATCAACATACACAGCTCCACCACCAGTATCTCGGCGAACAACAGGAATATGATGTTCTTTTAAGTAATCTTGATTGGTTTCGACGACTGCATTTTGAAATTTTCCAATCTCAACTTTGGGATCACAATAGTATGGAAATAAGATATCGTCATCCAAAAATAAATTTTCTTGGACGTACACTTGCATAGCTAGAGCGACAGCTCCGTCAGTAATTCGTTTACCGTTACGAATCGGTTCAATAAGATACATGTTAGTTGTCCTCTCTATTGTGAGTTAGCTCGTATGGTTTATAGTGTTTGGTATATAGTTTTTGCGTCCTTAATCAATTGGGCAATATGATCTGTTAGTTCTAAACTCTGTGATCTTAACTGTTGAGGGGTACGATAGTGTTTGTGGTTCAAGGTCACAAATAAAGCATCAGGATTTTCTGACACGCGCTTCCAAAAAGGGTGTTTAATGAATTGAGGTGTGGTATGCCCCACACCAATCTCTAAATAAAGCACTTTGCCATGTTCGTGTTCTGATAGAAAAGTGTCATAGCGTTCTTTTTGTGCCTGGAAATCCGCATCTTCAACCATTCCTTTTTCTTCGTTACGTTTATTAATTTCAAAAGGAGCTGCGCATTTAGGACAATGCGGAATTAATTGATCTGGAACTTTCATATTTGCTTGCTCAGCAATCATTTGACGTATTAAACAATCATCCTTGTAAGTTTGCTGATGACAGTGTTGACTGCATTGCCACAAACCGTATTCCCCTTGAATATGAAAGATCTTTTCTGGGTCATAATTAGCTACCCAAAAAGCATTATCAGCATTGGTAGTAATAATATGATAAGCTTTGGTTTCCAAAATGTTCCGTAAATCAAGATAAGATTGGCCTACAGGCTGGTCAAGGTAATTCAAAGCCACAAAGCGACTTTGAAAAGCCCAGTATTCTTGCCAGTCTTCAAAATCAAAGAGACTAGCTTGCAACATATCCAAAAATTGGTACTTGGCAATAAAATCTGGAAAAGCAGTTTCAAAACGTGGCCCTATATAAGTAAAGCCATCAGCTGCTGACATACCAGCACCAATCCCAACAACAAGAGCATCGGCTTCTTTAATCAATTGAGCTAGCTGTTCTGCCTGGGTGAGGTCTTCATTGGGATAAGTTTTCCAATTACTCACAATCATTCTCCTTTTGTAAATACATATCATACAAAGCCTTATCTTCTAAGGTAAAAGTATTAAAAATAACAGCTATTCGCTGATTTGGGTGTTGTTCTTGCCATTTTAAGACCGTCTTAATAGCAATCTGTGAGGCTTCTTTTTTAGGAAAACCAAATTCACCTGTTGAAATGGAACAGAAAGCTAAACTCACAAGTCCTGATTGAGCTGCCAAATTAAGGCAGGATTGGTAACAGCGAGCTAGTAAACCTGCTCGAATAGGCGAAAGCGGTTGTCCTTTAGCAATTCTTGGCCCGACGGTATGAATAATCGATGAAGCTGGTAAATGGTAGGCACTGGTCATCTTAGCCTGACCAATAGCTTCTTTGTGCCCTTGTTCAACCATGAGAGACTGACACGCTAAACGTAATCTGCTCCCAGCAAAGGTATGAATGGCATTATCAATACAGCCATGATTAGGAATAAAACATCCTAATAATTCACTGTTTGCTGCATTGACAATAGCATCCACAGCAAGGTGCCTAATATCTCCGTGGTAAAGAAAAATCTGATCATGAGCAGTTTTCTGACAACCTTCAAGGCTTATCGGACGAATAGAATTCTGCCAAGCATCCAAATAAGTATCTTCCAAGACAAGGTAGTTTTGAGACAAGGGAAGAGCAGGCCGCTGGTTGATAAGCGACCGCCATAAAATTTCCCGTCCTTCTAAGGTGGCAGGCAAGGCAGAAACCTGAGAATCACCAACCCATTCTTCTGCTTGTAGCTGCGCAATCATCTTGCCTAATAACTCAAATGACTTAGGCATCTTCTAAGGCATCAAAAGCTGCTTGGTCAACATCTGCCAAGACTACAATCCAGTTTTCATCAGCTTTTTCAGAATTCAAGAGGGTTGGCGTTAGCGTTGCTGCCTCATTACGTTCCACAACAGTCCCTGCTAATGGTGACAAAACAGACATAACTGTTTTAGACGCTTCTAAATTCAAAATAATGTCATCAACCGCTAAGGTGTCATTTTCAGTAAATTCGGCATAACCAATAGTTCCAATATCATCTTGCAATTCGGGTGTCATGCTGATGGTATAACGGTCTTCTTTTTTCTCAATTAGTAAGTAGTTCGCAAATTTTTTCATTTTCTTTCCTTTCTCTTTAGAGAGTTATATTAATAAAGTGACGACGATTGGCAGCGCTGGTTTCACGCTGGTTTTGCTTTAGAGAATCGTTGTGAGTTTCCTCAATAATATGTTGATGTTCGGACTCCCCACAGAACCAAGAAAAACCAAGGTTTTCTGCTGTCTGGGTTAGGTAACATGTTTCTTGAGGACTTCTTCTTAGTCAATTCCCCATAATCAAGTACTCTGAATTTTATTTATCCTCCTCGTAATATTGAGCAAGACTGCGAAAGAGGGTTCGGGATTCTTTAGGCAAGGATTCACCGTAATCCATCAAAGGAACAATGTCTTTGAAGGAAGCTTTTGGAATCGCTAAGCTTTCCAAATCTTCCATCCTAATCTTCAGATGAATAGAATCCTCTCGTCCTTCTTTGATTTTAGTCGCAAATTCTGGGTCAACCACAAAAGGAGTCGAGGCACCCACAAAGTCTGAATGGGCTAAAGCTTCAATGGCTTTCTCAGGCGTATTAATTCCCCCAGTAGCCATAACTGGTAACCGTTTGTTGAGATGATTCGAGACTACTTGATTCACGAGTTGTCCGTGATAAGGACCAGATGAGCGAACTGTATTACGAAACACGTGATGCCCCCAGCTTGCTATGGCCAAGTAATCAAGTTTTGCCACTTCTAGTGCCCAATCCATCAATTGTAAAAAGTCTTCAATCGAATAACCGATACTATGTCCTCTAGTCTCTTCTGGCGTTGCCCTGAAGCCAAAGATAAAGTCATCTGGAGCTTCCTGATCAATCACCTGTTGAACAGCTTGCAAGACCTCCAGAGTTAATTTAGCCCTGCTGGCAAGTGATTGACAACCATAATAATCGGTCCGCTGGTTAGAAAAAGTGGAGAAAAAGGTTTGAATCAGTAAGCGCTGGGCAGATGAAATTTCCACACCGTCAAAGCCTGCTTGAAGCGCTCGCCGAGTCGCCTGCGCATATGATTCAATAAGTCCTTCTATCTGTTGAAGCGAGAGAGTCTTGACTTCGTGAGGTTTTGGAGAATTCAGCTTCATCTCACTAGGACCATAGACAAAACCATATTTGGTTAAGGTATGGCTAGCAAAACGACCCGCATGAGTCAGTTGTAAGACAGCTTTTCCCGCTTGTTCTTTCATTGCCTGAGCTAATTTTTTCAAGCCAGGAATGTCAGCATCTTTGGCGACACTAAAACCATATTCAAATAACTGTCCATAAGGGTCAATATAGGCTGCCCCTGAAATTTGTAAAGGGGCTGATCCTGCTCGTCGTGAAGCATATAACAAATCGTCTTTGGTCACAAATCCGTCTGCAGTTGAGGAATTCGTCACCATAGGTGACAGAACGAAACGATTAGCCAAACGAACCCCATTTGGCAATGTTAAAGGCTGATATAAGGGACCAAAACTTTCTTTCATCAGGCTTCCTTTCTAGACACTTCTGCTTACATACGCTCATAAATGGCATCATATTCACCCATCAGAGCTTGGCTTGGAGACTGTTGTGACAGAGAAAATCCGAGTTGTCTCAAGGTCAATTGTAAACGTTCAGTAACGTCACCTACTGTAAATGGCGTCCCTAGGAGTTCTGAGAGGTTAGCCATACATTCTGGATCAATATCTGGGTAATGAACCTTTGTTGGTTTTCCTTGTTTACCAGTGTCATAAAATGTTTTGATTAATTCTCCACGAGCTGATTGGTCACCACAAACACTTAGGTAAATGGAAACGACTATACCGTTTTTAATCCGACGCTGAGCAATACCTGCAAATTTACGGCCTGCAATACTCAAATCATAATTACCAGGGCAATAAGACCTTTCAATCTCCACATAGTCAATCGCCTGATAATAATCTGAAAAGGTTGCCCTAATAAGATCAACCATCATCAAATAGGCAGTTGCAATGCTAATCCGTTCTGAAAATTGATCTGGAATAACGAGTGAAAAATTTAAAATCCCTTCATCTGCCACAACAGCTAGACCGCCAATATTGCGTACAACCGGAAGATAACCTTTTTCTTGAAGTGCTAGCTTCGCCAGTTCTATATAAGGCAGCTGTCGATCTAACATGCCTAAAATAACTGTTTTTGCCATGGGCCAAATATGCAAAATAAGTTGCTGGGGATGTCGATTAATCTCCCTTAAAAACACTTCTGTCCACGCAAAAGGTCGTAAAGCATCCTTTGCTTCAATCATTCCCTCATCGTATATAGAGACAGGCAAGTGCTTTAAATCTCTGATGTCTATCACAATTTTTCCTTTCTTAGCTGAAACCGCTTCCCCTATTTTAACGCAAAATACATTATTTTACCACTATTGAATCTTCCTTTTCCTTATTTTTCTCTTATTTTCATGTTTTTTCAAATCCCAACCAATGTAACCGTTTAGTTGAGTATTTAGATAACGAGATACTTTCCTAAAGCAACAGTAACTTTCGTTTACTATTAAGGGCTTTTCTGATAAAATATGGCTATGAAATTATTAATCACATCAGGCGGTACAACCGAGCCAATTGATGCCGTCAGAGGTATCACCAATCATTCAACCGGGCAGCTTGGCAAATTAGTAGCTGAAACATTTTTAAAACATCAGCATGAGGTGACGTTGGTGACAACTAAGGCAGCTGTCAAACCAGCAACTTCTGATAAGCTAACCCTCATTGAAATCAAGACAGTTAAAGACTTGATGACTGTTTTAGAAGAGCAAGTTCCCCATCATGATCTCCTTATCCATAGCATGGCTGTTTCCGACTACACCCCTGTCTATATGACAGATCTCGAAGAGGTGGCTCAAGCAGAGAATCTTGATAGTTTTTTAACGTATCAAAATGGAGAACAAAAAATCTTATCACACTCTGAACATCAGGTTCTCTTTTTGAAAAAAACACCTAAAGTTATTGCTTATGTCAAAAAATGGAATCCTCAGATAAAATTGATTGGTTTTAAATTATTGGTCAATGTGTCCGAGGAGGAATTGGTTAAGGTGGCTCGTGAAAGCCTCCGTAAAAATAAGGCCGATTATATCCTAGCTAACGATTTAGCCAACATTCAACCTGGCCAACATAAGGCGCTCCTTGTTTCAGAGAAGGAAGTGGTTGCTGCTAATACCAAAGAAGCCATTGCAAGTTTATTATATGAAAGGGTTGTTGGAAATGACTAAACACATTACTTTAGCAGTCTCTGGTAGTATTTCTGCCTATAAGGCCGCAGACTTAACGAGTCAATTGGTGAAAAAAGGGCATGAGGTTACCATTTTAATGACAGAAGCCGCTACTGCTTTTATCACGCCTTTAACACTGCAAGTATTATCCAAAAATCCTGTTCATCTAGATGTGATGGCAGAAAATGACGTTAAGATTGTCAACCATATTGAATTGGCCAAACAAACCGACCTATTTATCCTTGCACCAGCTAGTGCCAATACCTTAGCTCATCTTTCTTATGGATTTGCAGATAATATTGTCACCAGTGTCGCCCTTGCGTTACCAGTGACAACCCCTAAGTTAATAGCTCCAGCCATGAACACTAAAATGTACCAAAATCCGATTACCCAAGACAATATAAAACGCTTGTCTCAATTAGGTTTTACTGAAATCCCTCCTAAGACAAGCCTACTAGCTTGTGGGGATACTGGTCCTGGTGCTTTAGCTGATCTTGATGTCATTTTAGAAGCTATCGAAAAGACGTTAAAATCCTAATCTGTTTGCCCTTGTCACCTAGTTCAAAATTAGGTATTATAATATAAAAACTTATTGGAGAATGAAATGAATCGCCATAAATCATCAGATATTTCCCGAGTGGCTATCTTTTTTGCCATCATGTTAGTCATCCATTTTATCAGTAGTCTGGTATTCAACCTTTGGCCAGTACCAATCAAGCCAACATTAGTTCACATTCCAGTTATTGTCGCCTCTATTATGTATGGTCCGCGTATCGGTACCCTTTTAGGGGGCTTGATGGGAGTAATCAGTGTTGTAACCAATACTGTGGTTCTTCTACCTACTAATTATCTCTTTTCACCTTTTGTGGATCAAGGAAATCTAGCTTCTCTCATGATTGCTATGGTACCTCGCTTGTTGATTGGTATCACTCCTTATTACTGCTACAAGTTTATTCACAATAAATTTGGTTTAGTCCTTTCTGGACTTGTGGGTTCATTGACCAATACTGTTTTTGTCTTATCGGGTATTTTCGTCTTCTTCTCAACTGTTTTTGGTGGTAATATCAAAGCTTTACTGGCAACGATTGTCTCAACAAATGCTATTGTTGAAATGATTATTTCAGCACTCGTTACCTTCACTCTTATCCCAACCTTATCGAAGTTAAATCGTAAAATGTCATAAACTAGTCACATGTCCTCCTGCGCAAGAGGGCATGTTTTTAAAATCCTATTGATTATCTGAAAAATTGAAAAGAAGCTTGCAAACCCCTGCAAAAAATTAGTGATTTTTTCCTTTCAACGTGATATAATGAAAGCGGTTAAAAATATATAAGGAGACACCTATGACTTATACAGAAAATTATCAAAAATGGCTTGATGTTCCTGATCTGCCAACTTATCTAAAAGATGAATTACTCCATATGGATGAAAAAACCAAAGAAGATGCTTTTTACACAAACCTTGAATTTGGAACAGCTGGTATGCGTGGTTATATTGGCGCTGGGACAAATCGTATTAATATCTATGTGGTTCGTCAAGCTACAGAAGGCCTTGCCAAATTAGTTGAATCAAAAGGCGAAACGGCCAAAAAAGCTGGGGTTGCTATTGCCTATGACTCACGACATTTTTCACCAGAATTCGCTTTCGAATCTGCCCAAGTATTAGCGGCCCATGGCATTAAATCTTATGTTTTTGAAAGCCTACGCCCTACTCCTGAGCTGTCTTTTGCTGTTCGTCATCTCGGAGCATTTGCTGGTATTATGGTAACTGCCAGTCATAACCCTGCTCCTTTTAATGGTTATAAAGTTTATGGTTCTGATGGTGGGCAAATGCCTCCAGCTGATGCTGATGCTTTAACTGACTATATTCGTGCGATTGATAATCCATTTGCTATAGCCCTTGCTGACTTAGAAGAAGCTAAATCAACTGGTCTTATTGAAGTAATTGGTGAAGCTCTCGATACTGCCTACCTTGAAGAGGTTAAAAGCGTTAATATCAATCAAGATTTGATTGACCAACACGGTCGCGATATGAAAATTGTCTACACACCCCTTCATGGTACTGGAGAAATGCTAGCACGTCGAGCTTTAGCACAAGCTGGTTTCGAATCTGTTCAAGTTGTCGAAGCTCAAGCAAAACCAGACCCAGACTTCTCAACAGTTGCATCACCAAACCCTGAAAGTCAAGCTTCCTTTGCCTTAGCTGAAGAACTAGGGCGTCAAGTCGATGCTGATGTATTAGTGGCGACTGACCCTGATGCTGACCGTCTCGGTGTTGAAATTCGTCAAGCTGATGGCAGTTATTGGAACCTTTCTGGTAACCAAATCGGTGCTCTTATCGCCAAATACATTTTAGAAGCTCACAAACAAGCTGGGACTCTCCCAGAGAATGCTGCATTAGCAAAATCAATAGTATCAACTGAATTAGTAACCAAAATTGCGGAAAGCTATGGTGCAACCATGTTTAACGTGTTAACAGGTTTCAAATTCATCGCTGAGAAAATCCAAGAATTTGAGGAAAAACATAACCATACCTACATGTTTGGTTTTGAAGAAAGCTTTGGTTACCTTATTAAACCGTTTGTTCGTGACAAAGATGCTATTCAAGCTGTTCTCCTCGTTGCTGAAATTGCAGCTTATTATCGTTCCCGCGGCCTAACTTTAGCTGACGGTATCGATGAAATCTTTAAAGAGTATGGTTACTTTGCCGAAAAAACCATTTCAGTTACCCTATCAGGTGTCGATGGTGCTGCTGAAATTAAGAAAATCATGGATAAATTCCGTGACAATGCCCCAAGTCAATTTAACCAAACTGATATTGTGTTAACAGAGGATTTCCTTGCACAAACTGCAAGTTCTAAAGATGGCCAGACAACGTTAACAACTCCTCCAAGTAATGTCTTGAAATATACATTAGCAGATGATAGTTGGTTCGCAGTTAGACCATCTGGCACTGAACCAAAAATTAAATTCTATATCGCTACAGTAGGTGATACCCTTAACAGTGCTGAAGAAAAAATTGCTAATATTGAAGCGGAAATCAACGCTTTTGTTGGTCAATAATAAGATAAAAGCTATCAGTAACAACTGATGGCTTTTTGATGTGTTCTTTATGCTTCATTACACCGTTAACAATATTACCATCAAAAAACACCCCTAATGTTAGACATCAAAGTGCTAACATTAGGGGTGCTACTATTAAAACTCATAAAGGGTTTAAATCTAATTCTTTTATTTTGATTTGATGTAATTAATACCATCTGCTTTTGGAGCAACAGCTTGTCCAAAGAAGGCTGCAAGGATAACGATAGTGACAACATATGGTGCAATTTGCAAGTAAACGGTTGGGATTTTTTCCAATACTGGCAATTGTGCTCCAATAACTGCTAAACTTTGCGATAAACCAAAGAAAAGACTAGATAACATGGCGCCAACTGGATTCCATTTACCAAATATCATAGCTGCCAAAGCGATAAATCCAGGACCTAAGATAGTTGTTACGGCAAAGTTAACTGAGATTGACTGAGCATAAACAGCTCCACCTATTCCCCCTAGGAAACCTGAGATCATCACACCATAGTATTTCATCAAATAAACATTAATACCAAGTGTATCTGCTGCCTGTGGGTGCTCACCAACTGAACGTAAGCGTAAACCAAATCTTGTTTTGTAAAGAACAAACCAAGCAAGGAATGAGAAGGCAACTGCAAGATAACCAACTAGACTAGTATTTTTAAAGAAAATATCACCAATCACAGGAATTTGTGATAGACCTGGGAAATCGAATTTCCCAAAAGATTGTTGGATGTTATCTGTTTGTCCCTTACCGTACATCACTTTAACCAAGAAGACCGCAAAGGAAGGCGCTAACAAGTTTAATACTGTACCACTGACAATATGGTCAGCTCTAAAGTTGATGGTTGCTAAAGCATGAATCAAAGAGAAAATCAAACCAACAATACCACCGACTAAAACGGCTATCCAAGGCGTTGCCTTTCCAAACGTTTGAGCAAATTCAAGGTTAAAGACAATTCCTGAGAAGGCTCCCATAACCATGATACCTTCTAAACCGACGTTAACAACACCAGAACGTTCTGAGAAAGTTCCCCCAATACTTGTGAAAATGAGTGGTGTTGCATAAATAAGCATAGATGACACCAATAAGGCAAAAATCGTTACTAAACTCATCTTATTTACCACCTTTCACTAATTTTTTAGGGCGAATAATGTAACGTTCAATGAGGTAATGGGCACCAACAAAGAAGATGATAGAAGCGGTCACTACCTTAACAAGTTCTGGTGGAATACCTGCAATATTCATTCCTGGAGCACCGATATTTAAGACACCAAATAAGAATGAGGAGAAGAAAATACCGATTGGAGAATTTGCTGCAAGCAAGCTTACCGCCATACCATCAAAACCAACTGCTAAAGAAGATCCTTGAACAAAGACATTTTCAAAGGTTCCTAGTCCTTCAACTACTCCTCCAAGACCTGCAAGAGCTCCAGAGATAATCATTGATAAAATAATAGTACGTTTTGATGACATCCCTGCGTATTCTGAGGCATGTGGGTTAAGCCCTACTGAACGAATTTCAAATCCAAGTGTTGTTTTGTTCAACAAGAACCAAATCACTGCAATAGCTACTATGGCAAAGAAAATACCAATATTAATCCGCGAATTGTTTGTTAAAGCAGATAACCAGTGAGTTTGGTAACTTGCATTATCGCTCACCTGAATCGTTGAGTCAATACTTTGTTTGACACTTTCCGGATACCCTTTTTGAATGATAGCATTACCAACATAAAGAATAATATAGTTCATCATAATGGTAACAATAACTTCACTGGTACCAAGGTAAGCTCTCAAAATACCTGGAATAGCACCCGCAATTCCTCCAGCAATCATACCAATCAAAACAGTCATGATAATCATAAGAGGGCGCGGCATATCTGGATTGACTAATGCAAACCATCCGGCAGCAATCCAACCTGCTAAGGCTTGACCTGATAATCCGACGTTGAAGAAACCAGCGCGACTAGCAACAGTAAATCCGAGTGCAATTAGAATCAGTGGGCCCATTGCTCGGAAGATTTCCCCTATATTTTTGATACTACCAAAAGCGATATGGAACAGGCCTTCGTAACCCCAAATTGGGTCGTAGCCAAAGATAAACATGATAATGGCGCCAAGTAAAAATCCTAATAAGACGGAAATCATTGGCACAGCAATTTTTTGTGCATTTTTAGACATGACTTTCCTCCTCATGAATTGAACCACCAGCCATCAAGATACCAAGTTCTTGCTTGTTAGTATCTTGTGGTAATACGATACCTTGAATTTTACCGTCATGAATAACTGCAATACGGTCTGATAAATTCAATATTTCATCAAGTTCAAAACTAACGACGAGAACAGCTTTGCCTTTATCACGTTCTTCGATCAGACGCTTATGGATATATTCAATAGCTCCAACATCTAGCCCACGTGTTGGTTGGCTAACAATCAATAAATCAGGATCGCGGTCTACCTCACGAGCAATGATGGCTTTTTGTTGATTACCACCTGAAAACCCTCGAGCAGGAACCAGTTCATTAGCACCACGAACATCAAATTCACTCATCAAGTTACGGGCGTACTCATTAATTTTATTATAGTTTAAAATACCATTTTTACTTAGCGGTTCTTTGTAGTAGGTTTGCAAGGCTGTATTTTCAGCTAGTGATAAATCCAATACCAAACCATCTCTATGACGGTCTTCTGGGACATGTCCTACTGATAATTCAGTGATTTTTCGAGAAGTCAAATGTGTTACTTCTTGATTTTTAATCATGATGCTTCCTGACTTTACCTTACGAAGACCAGTGATAGCCTGAATTAATTCTGATTGACCATTACCATCAATACCTGCAATACCAACGATTTCACCTGCCCTTACATCCAAAGACAAGCCTTTAACTGCTGGAACCCCACGGTTTTCATCTACTTCTAGATTTTTAATAGACAAAACAATGTCCTTAGGTTCAGATGGTTTTTTAGTCGTTGTAAATGAAACAGAACGCCCAACCATCATTTCCGCTAAATCTTGTGAAGTCGCACCAGCTACATCAACTGTTTGAATACTCTTACCACGGCGAATAACCGTAACTCGATCCGCAACAGCTCTAATTTCATCTAACTTGTGTGTGATTAAGACAATTGATTTGCCTTCTTTAACCAAATTGCGCATGATGCCCATTAATTCTTGAATCTCAGCTGGCGTTAAAACAGCTGTAGGCTCATCAAAAATCAAGATATCTGCACCACGATACAAGGTTTTTAAAATCTCAACACGTTGTTGAGCTCCAACTGAAATATCAGCAACTTTAGCTGACGGATTGATTGCAAGGCCATATTTTTCAGACAGTTCTTTGATTTCTTTCGATGCTTGTTTAAGATCCAAGCGCCCGTTTTTCACCTTTTCGTTACCTAAAATAATATTTTCTGCAACTGTAAAGGCTTCTACCAACATAAAGTGCTGATGGACCATTCCGATACCAAGTTTAGCGGATTTAGATGGCGAATCAATCAGAACTGGCTTGTCATTAATGACAATTTCTCCACTAGTTGGCTCCAAGAGACCAGCTAGCATATTCATCAAGGTTGATTTACCTGCCCCATTTTCACCCAACAAGGCATGAATCTCACCTTTTCTGACATTCAAATTAATGTGGTCATTTGCAACAAAATCACCAAATTTTTTCGTGATTTCTCTCATTTCAATGACATGCTGTGTCATAGGATAATTTCCTTTCAATTCAATCTTTTATTTCAGTAAAGCTTGTCATTTGTCACAAGCTTTACTGAGATAAAAGTTATCTCAGTCCAAAAAGGGCGACCGACAAAGGTCGCGCTTTTTGTTTTTAAACATTATTTTTCAGGAACTTTAATGTCACCAGATTTAATTTTTGCTTTCGCTTCTTCGATAGCTTTAAGAGCTTCTTTTGAAACATTTGTAGTTGCGATTTCAACACCGCCATCTTTTAAACCGTAGACAGTTGTTTTTCCGCCTGGGAATTTTTTATCTGCTACTTGTTTGTTAATTAATTCAACTGCGTTTCCAACACCTTTTAAAGTAGAAACAAGAACATAATTTGATTTTTTCCCGTCTTTGGAAGTGTATTTACCTTCTTCTTCTTGATCACGATCAACACCAATAACCCAAACTTTATCAGCTTCATCACGCTTTTCATTGATAGTTCTTGCTTCATTAAAGACCCCAGCACCTGTTCCACCCGCTACTTGATAGACAACGTCCGCGCCCGAAGCATACTGTGCAGCAGCGATTGTTTTTCCTTTAGCAGCATCACCAAACGATCCAGCATAGTCAACTTTAATCTGAATTGAATCATCAACAGACTTAACTCCTGCTTCAAATCCCTTTTCAAAACGTTTAACAACCGTTCCTTCCATCCCCCCTACAAATCCGACAGTTTTTGTCTTTGTAGTTTTTGCAGCAGCAATTCCTGCAAGATAGGCTGCTTCATTATCAGCAAACGTAACACTAGCGACATTAGCTTTATTGTCGATAACATCATCAATAATAACAAATTTCACATTATCATTATTAGTAGCTGCTTCTGAAATCGCATCTTTTAAAGCAAAACCGATACCATAGACAACCTGATAGCCACCTGAAATAGCTGTATTAATATTAGTTGTATACTCAGATTCACTTGTAGATTGGAAGTAATCAAAACCAGCACCTTTTTTAAGGCCCATTTCTTTACCCCAAGCTTGTAAACCTTCCCAAGCTGATTGGTTGAATGATTTATCATCAACACCACCAGTATCAGTAACCATTGCAACTTTTAAATCAGTTTTCCCTGCTTCTCCACCTTTAGAAGCACCACGGTTACCACAAGCAGCTAAACTTAGTAAAGCTACTGAAGCTAAACCAAGACCAATAAATTTCTTGTTCATGAATATGAACCCTCCTAAAAAATATTTCTAGCAACCAGGTTGCTGAAAGTAAATATAAAGCCAAGACGGCTAGATAACAAGAATTAAGCCAGATTATGATAAATCTGTAAATGAATAGGGAAGTAAATCACCAACAGTCGTTTCAAGGGTTTGACCGTTTTTGGCAATTAAGGTAACAAGAGAGCTTGGTTCAAAGAACTCCGCCATTACTTGTCGGCAAGCACCGCAAGGAGATACAGGTTCCTGCGTTTCACCATAAATCGCAATTTCTGCCAGTTCTTTATACCCGTCAGAAACAGCTTTAAAAATAGCTGTTCGCTCACCACAATTGGTTAATCCAAAACTAGCATTTTCAATGTTACAACCAGTATAGATTGTACCATCTTTTGTTTTTAAGGCTGCACCAATAGGGAAGTGGGAATAAGGAACATAAGCGTGTTTACTGGCATCAATAGCTAAAGAAACTAAATCAGTAGCCACCATTTGCAACTTCACCTTTCATAATGGTTACGCCAGCAGACGTTCCAATACGAGTAGCACCTGCTTCGATAAATGCCATAGCGTCTTCTAATGAACGCGCACCACCAGCAGCCTTAACGCCGATATCAGGACCGACTGTTTGACGCATCAATTTAACATCTGAGATTGTTGCTCCACCGGTTGAAAATCCTGTGGATGTTTTAACAAAATCAACACCTGCTTTAACAGCCAATTGGCATGCTCTAACTTTCTCTTCATCTGTTAGAAGGCAAGCTTCAATAATGACTTTCACAAGTTTGTCCCCACTTGCTTCAACAACAGCTCGCATATCGTCTTCAACAGCTTGATCATCGCCTTGTTTCAAAAGACCAATATTAATGACCATGTCAATTTCATCAGCGCCATTTGCAATGGCATCTTTTGTTTCAAAAGCTTTAGTTGCTGATGTTGTTGCTCCTAGAGGAAAACCGACAACGGTACAAACTTTAACATCAGAATCTTTTAGTGCTTCTGCAGCATAAGCAACCCAACATGGATTCACACAGACACTAGCAAAATCATAAGTCTTTGCTTCATCAATCAATTGATCAAATTGTGATTGAACGCTATCTGCTTTTAGCAACGTATGATCGATGTATTTATTAATTTTCATTGTGGTAATTCCTCCTTAGGAAATGATTTTAATGATCTCTTTAGGCTCAAATTGTTCTACACCTATTTTAACATTTTTTTCGAATTCTGTAAGCACTTTTTTCGGTAAAACTTCTTGTGAAAAGATGACAGCAATGCGGTCTCCCTTGCTTACAGGGTCACCAATTTTCTTATCAAAAACAATCCCTGATTCATAATCCAATGGGTCAGTTTTTACTGCTCGACCAGCTCCTAATCTCATCGCAAAGAGTCCGAATTCTAGTGCTGGCAATTCTGTGATATAGCCATCTTCATCAGCAAACACTTCTGTTTGAACAGGTGACGCTGACTCTCTATAAAGGTCTTTGAGATCACCACCTTGATAGGTAACCATTTCTTCAAATTTCGCTAAAGCTGTTCCATCAACCAGATTTTTTCTGATGTCTTCTAGTGACTTATCAACACCTGCTAGACGTAACATAATCTGAGCCAGTTCACAAATGAAATGGGTGATGTCCTCACGTCCCTTACCTTGCATGATTTCTAAAGCTTCTAAAACTTCAAGACGGTTCCCGATAGCTCGCCCTAGGGGCTGACTCATATTAGTAATGACAGCAACTGTTTTACGACCAACTTCTTTTCCTAAATCTACCATTAGACGGGAAAGCTTTTCTGCGTCTTCGATGGTCTTCATGAAAGCCCCATCCCCAACAGTAACATCTAAGAGAATGCTATCCGCACCGGCGGCAATTTTTTTACTCATGACTGAGCTTGCTATTAGAGGAATAATATCAACGGTTGCCGTAACATCTCTTAGAGCGTATAACAGTTTATCCGCCTTAACCAGTTTATCGGATTGACCGATAACAGAGATGCCAATGTCTTGCACTTGTTTAATAAAGTCATCTTGGCTACGGTCAATTTGAAAACCTTTAATGGCTTCAAGTTTATCTAGGGTTCCTCCAGTATGACCTAGGCCACGACCGCTCATTTTAGCAACTGGAACATCAAAACTTGCTACAAGCGGAGCTAAAATCAAGGTTACCTTATCGCCCACCCCACCTGTGGAATGCTTATCTGTTTTAATACCAGCAATTGCTGACAGGTCAATCTGTTCTCCAGTCTCAACCATACTCATGGTTAAATCTCGTGTCTCACGGGTTGTCATTCCTTTGAAATAAACTGCCATAGCAAAAGCAGCCATTTGGTAATCTGGGACAGTACCATTAGCATATCCCTTAATTAACCAATTGATTTCCTCTGTAGTCAGTTCCTCTCCATCACGTTTTTTTTGAATTAAATCAACTGTTCTCATGTTTTGTACTCCTTAGAATATAGTAGCCTTTATCTTTTTTGATAATGTCAACATTGCCAAAAACATTTGCCATCTTTTCTTTAGCGCTAGGCGCCCCTTGTTTCTTTTGAATCACAATGGTTAAATCACCCTGATCATCTAAAAAATCAATACTTTTTTCAATGATCTCATGGACAACCTTCTTACCCGCTCGAATAGGAGGGTTACTAATGATATGGTTGAATGATCCCCTAACGTTTTCATAAATGTTAGATTGAAAAATAGTAACGTCAACTTGGTTTTGACGTGCATTTTTTTGAGCCAAATCAATTGCTCGATTATTAATATCAACCAAAGTAGATTCTACTTCTTGAACTTTAGCTAGGCTTATTCCCAAAGGGCCATAACCACAACCTAAGTCTAAAACCCGCTCACCTTTATTAAAATGAAGTGTGTTTAGTAAGACTTGGGTGCCAAAATCAATCATTTTCTTTGAAAAAACACCAGAATCTGTTAAGAAAGTAAACGGAAAACCGAGTAATGTTACATTCAATTCATGAATATCATGAAGGCTATCTGGGTTCTCGTCGTAATACATGTTTGTCATCGTTTTTCCTATCTTTTTAAGATGCTTTTTCATTCTATCACACTTTGAAACGGTTTACAAGACGCCTGTTTTTAAAGGTTTCCAAGGGGATTAATCGGTAAAACCGAACATTAACTGCATGCTTTTTAATTTTCAGAAAAATGCCTAGGGAATGTTCGATATTTTTCTCGAAATACTACACATTTTCACACGAATTCAAACGAAAAATTTTTCATTTTTTTCCTTGAAATGTTATAATGTAAGCACTGTCAAATGATTAGGAGTTAGTATGTCAAACGAATTTATCAACTTTGAAAAGATTTCAAGGGAGTCTTGGAAAATGTTGCACCAAAAAACCAAACCTTTATTGACACAAGAAGAACTAAAAAGTATTACGAGTCTAAATGATAATATTAACATCACAGATGTGGTTGATGTTTATCTCCCTTTGATTAATTTAATTCAGATTTACAAAATTGCTCAAGAGAACCTTTCCTTTTCTAAAAGTCTCTTTCTAAAGAAAGACATTCAATTGAGGCCCTTTATTATTGGAATTTCTGGCTCTGTCGCTGTTGGTAAATCAACAACCAGCCGACTCTTACAATTACTTCTCTCACGTACTCACCCAAATAGTCGTGTCGAACTAGTTACTACTGACGGTTTTTTATACCCTAATCAGGTTTTGATTGAACGAGGGATCCTCAATCGTAAAGGCTTTCCAGAATCCTACAATATGGAACTGCTGTTGAATTTTTTGGATACTATTAAAAGTGGGCAATCAGCTACCATACCACTTTACTCTCATGATATTTATGATATTGTCCCTGATCAGGAACAAACGGTTGACAGTCCTGATTTTCTAATCGTCGAGGGTATAAACGTTTTCCAAAACCAGCAAAATAACCGCTTATATATGAGTGATTATTTTGATTTTTCCATTTATATTGATGCTGATAGCGCCCATATAGAACACTGGTATATTGAACGCTTTCTCAGTATTTTGAACATGGCAAAACAAGATTCTAACAGTTACTATGCCCAATACACCACTCTTCCTCAGGATGAGGCTGTAGCCTTTGCCCGCAATGTTTGGAAAACAGTTAATTTAGAAAATCTTGAAAAATTCATTGAACCGACGCGAAATCGAGCAGAATTGATTTTACATAAAGCCGCTGATCACAAAATTGATGAAATTTACCTCAAAAAGTGATAAAGGGTTGCCAAACGCATATATTTTCTATATAATAATGTAGTTAGATTAATTTGGAGGTGAAAACATTGGCAAATATTAAATCAGCTATTAAACGCGCTGAACTTAACGTTAAAGCAAACGAAAAAAACTCAGCACAAAAATCAGCTATGCGTACTGCTATCAAAGCATTTGAAGCTAACCCATCTGAAGAGCTTTTCCGCGCTGCTTCTTCAAGCATCGACAAAGCCGAATCAAAAGGTTTGATTCACAAAAACAAAGCTAGCCGCGATAAAGCACGTCTTGCTGCAAAACTTGGCTAATAAATATCCAATGAAAACTCCAACAGGAGTTTTTTCTTTTTGTTTTATGAAAAGAAGGCCATTCGACGTCTTCTCCAACTTCTTCAATCGTTAAATAAGTAAAGATTTAATAAAACATAGTAAAAGGGCAACCAGATAGGCTGCCCTTTTATTATGTTTATAGTTTGACTTCAAAGATACTTCCCTTAGGAAGGTTATCCTTAACGCTGATACTTCCTTTGAGTGATATCACAATCTGTTGAGCTAAAGACAAGCCTAAGCCAAAGCCTCCAGTCTGACGGGTTCTAGCTTTATCAACGCGATAAAAACGGTCAAAAATCTTTTTCTTTTCCTCATCTTTAATTCCTGGACCGTTATCAATGACTGAAATCAAGAGATTTTTCTCTGTTGTCTTGACCTTAATGTCAACAACGCCTTCTTTATCCGTGTATTTGATTGCATTATCAAATAAAATCGTCATCAATTGTTTCAAAAGAGCCTTGTCCATTCTCAAGATGCGGTTAACTTGATTTTCGAAAAGAAATACCTTGCCATTTTCTTCAGCAACTAGCTGATAATTCTCAAAAATAGCATCAAAAAAGGTAGCGTCTAAGTCAGTCCACTGAGGGTTGATCCCGTCATCTCGTCTTGCTAAATTTAAGAGATTAGTTGTTAAAATACGCATATTTCGAACTTCATCTAGACTCGAAGCCAAATGTTCACTATTTTCCAATATGGTTTCATTAGGCTTCCGGAAAAGGGACTCTAAGCGATTTTGCAAAACAGCCAATGGGGTTCTTAATTCATGACTAGCATTTTCCACAAACATTTTTTGTTTTTCATAACTTTCCAAAATCGGCTTTCGACTCCACTTGGACAAATAAATACTTGCCAAAATAGAAATTAACCAGAAGATAATCATCACAATGATAATAATTTGTTCGTAGCGTTCGTTGGCACTGTCCAACTGCTCGACGTTGACAACTGCCATCATATATGCCACAGCTGGGTAATTTCTAATATGAACCCTTACTGTTATGGTATGATACTTCTCCTCTTGACCGTAAAAATTCATCAGGCTAGTGGTAACAATCGTCCCTAATTGTCGCTTGTCTAAATGAAAATTTTGATAATTGGAGAAAGCATCAAAGGAATTCAAAATTGTGCCATTGGCACTAAATAGGATAATATCTGTGTTTGCCGCCGGTGTTCCTACTAGCTTTGAATTATCTGAATCAGGCAAAGGTTTAATGACATTATTTTCTGCATCAAAGTAAAAAGAGGATATTCTAGCCATAGTACGATTAGCATAACTGCTTGCATTATTACTAACAGAAATCAGACTACTATCGACAGAAGAATACACACCAAATCGCATAATCTGCAAAATAATGATGGTCATCACAACAAAAATACCTGTAAAAACCGCAAAAAAATGAAAAAAATGGGTGTATTGGTCAGAGAAGACTTCTTTTTTTAATTTATTCATGGCTTTTTAGAATATACCCCACGCTTCTCAATGTCTGCAGTTTGTCCACAAAATCTGTACCTTTCAGTTTTTTTCTAATTTTAGAAACGTAAACTTCAACTACTGAAATGGTCGTATCGCTATCAAAACCCCATAAGCGATCAAAAATTTGTGTTTTAGGTAAAATAACATTCTGATTTTGTAAAAGGTAGACCAACAAATCAAACTCTTTACCTAATAGTTCTATCGACTGGCCATCCACTTGAACTTCTTTTTGTCCTAAATCCACTACGACATTCCCAAAGGCTAGATTTTTATCCGTGAATTTCCCCGTACGTTTTAACAGGGCTTGAATTCGCATCTTGAGTTCCTCCAGGTAAAAAGGCTTAGTGAGGTAATCATCTGCTCCTAATTCAAAGCCATGTCCCTTATCATCTAGGCTTTCTTTGGCTGTCATAATCAACACAGGAATTTTAATATCTTTTTCTCGCAATTCTTTCAAGACTTGGAAGCCATTTTTTTCTGGCAACATAAGGTCAAGTAAAATCAAATCGTAAATGCCACTTTCGGCTTCATATAAGCCTTCATCGCCATCAAAAACTTGTGTGACATCAGCAAAATCATCCAAAAAATCGAAAATGGAATTGGATAAACTTAAGTCATCTTCTACTAATAATAGTTTGATCATGTTTCTACCTCTTATCAACGTCACTAAAGCAGCTAAGACAATCGTTTATGACGTTCTTACTTTATTTCATTTCTATTGAGACTATATCATAGAAAGCTTAACCTTTACTAAACGTTGACACTATTTTTCTATTCTAATTAAAGATATGACGATTAGATTAAGGGAAAAGAGCTGGATAAGGCTCTCCAACTCTTTTTATGGTTTTAATAATGACTGAGAGCTTCTATAACAGCTGCTTTTTCTTTAGCAATAAGAGCAACGCGTGCTTCAATCTCGTTAATTCCCATCGCAATATTACGACTAATAGCCATATCCTCTAGTTGAGGCTCAAAAAAGGCTTTAAATTCATCTAAACGCTCTTGGGTTTTAAAATTACCTGCAGGGTAAATGACAAATTTATCAAAACTCATGTCTCCACCAAGGGCGGCTTTGATCCAGTTCCAGTTCTCTCTCGCCCATTCCCAGATGGTTTCTTGAGTGAAAGATTGTCCCAGCAGTGCATTGTACCAGAATGATAAGTCTTGAGGTTTGATAATATCTTTGTCTTTCAAGCTCACCAAGATACGTTTTAAGGTTGATGACTGACTGGTTTTACTTAAAGCAACCGTCAAGTCATTACGTAAGTTGTTATCAGTTGTCACTACGTAAGTGTCGAAGTAAGTATCCACTAACTGTTCAGTCTCGAAATGTTTCATCTGATTAGCTAGAACCAAGCGGCGAACAGCAGCTGGGATGCTTGAAAGATTATCAGTATGTGCTTCAAAAATAGCTTTAGCACCATCAATAACAGCTTGATTATCTGCTGACCATAACTGGCCTAACGCAACTTGACGCGCCATTTCATCTTGGTCTGATTCGTCTACTTTTTTCTCAAAACCATGCTGGTAAAAATCTTCCTGATAAATAGACGTTACAAGACGGTTAAAGGATTTCTCAGCCAAACTTCCTTCATCCACAAAGCGTTTCAATCCAGTGACAACTTGTTGCACAGCTTCAGCTACCATGTAAGACTTAGGAGTATCTAATTGGGCAACCAAGTCTACCAATTCTGCGTAAGAAATCAAGCCACTATCAGCCAATAATCGGCGCTCTTGAATAACTTGAAGAGCAGAGGTATTGTCTAGGTGGGACAAATCAGTTACTAAGGCATCTAATAATGACCCTTGGTAGTCCGTGATATAATGAGCAGTATTTTCTGTATTGAACCTTAGTGCTCCTTGGTTTTCAGCTGCTAATTGACTAAAGTTTGGAATGATAACTTCAGCTTCTGTTAGAGTTTCAGGGAGGCCTTTCCAATTGCTGTTGAGTGGAATCGGCCAGAGGCGACCTTGATCTTTCCCTTCACCAATAAAGAATTGTTTTTGGCTCAGAATCAGTTGGTCATTATCAAGACGAGCGGTTAACACAGGATAGCCTGGTTGTTCTAGCCAAGCGTCCATAAAGGCAGCTACATCTTTTCCTGAAGCGTCCGACAAGGCATCCCACAGGTCACGTCCAACGGTATTACGGTACTGATGCTTGTCAAAATAGTGTTGTAAGCCCGCGGCAAAATCACGATCCCCAATCCATCGACGTAACATGTGCATGAGACGGCTACCTTTGGCGTAAACAATAGCAGGATCAAACAAGGTATTAATCTCGTCTGGATGATTGACACCTACATGGACAGATTGCACACCATCAGTGGCATCGCGTTTCAAAGCTAATGGAACGCCTCCTGTTTGAAAATCTTCAAATATGTTCCAAGATGGCTCAATAGCGTCAATAGCCACATATTCCATCATATTGGCAAAACTTTCATTCAGCCAAAGGTCATCCCACCACTTCATGGTAACTAAATTACCAAACCATTGGTGAGCAATCTCATGTGCGACAACAAGGGCCACCTGTTGTCTACTCTGAGCTGTAGCGTTATCATCAACGAGCAAATAAATCTCGCGGTAAGTGATCAAGCCCCAGTTTTCCATGGCACCAGATGAGAAATCTGGAAGGGCAATATTAAGTGATTGCGGAATAGGATAATGAACACCAAAATAATCTTCATAAAAATCAATAGCACGTACAGCAATGTCTAATGAAAAATCAAGAGAACTAAGGGGATGAGCTGTAGTGGCATAGGCACCTACAATAGTTCCTCTTTTACTCTTTACAGTCTTTCCATGAAGATTCCCTAGAGCAAAGGCTAGCAAGTAAGATGACATTCTCGGAGTGGTATCAAATGTCCAAAGGCCAGTTTCCTCACGGCGATCGACATTGATTTCTGGCATGTTAGATAAGGCGATGTCACCAGCTACTTGATCAAAGGTCAAACTTAAGTCAAAGGTCGCTTTTGCATGTGGTTCATCAATACATGGGAAGGCTTCACGTGCAAAGTGACTTTCAAACTGAGTTGAAATCACTTCTTTTTTCACACCATCTTTAGTGTAATATGACGGGTAAATCCCTGTCATATTATCTGTGATATGACCTGAAAACTCAATAACAAGTGTCATCATTCCCGTCTCTGGCAATTCAACACGAACAACTTCATTGTCGTTATCTACTTGATAAACAATAGCTTCGTTATCGAGTAAAATAGACTTGATATCTAAATCTTTTTGGTGGAAAGCCACATGATTATCTAAAGCTTCACCATTAATCGCAACATTCCCTGTAAATGTTTTTGTCTGACGGTTGATATCTAAAAAGATATTATAGTTTTCAGGGACAAATGTCTCGATGAGATGTTCTACTGTCTTCATATAACTCCTTAATTCTAATAACAAGGAATAGTAGGCTAAGAGATGATATCAAATATCACCTTTGTCTTCTTTCCTTGTTAGCCCAGCAAAATCACGATTGGCAAAAGCCAGTTTATCTTGTTGGTTCTATTTAACTTGCCTATTTCGTATAAAATTAGGGACTGGCAAGTTTTTCCCAGTCCCATTATAGCATATTTTCTTATAATTCAATAATTTTTCCAGTTTTGAGGTAAACAATCCACTCACAAATATTACGAGCATAGTCCCCGATACGTTCCAAATACATTAAAACTTGGAAGTACTCTTTACCTGCAAAAACAGTGTCTGGAGATTTACGGATTTCCTCTACTGCCAAAGCCTGGATTTCACGGAAATAGTTATCAATTACTTCATCAGAAGCTGCAATTTCATAAGCCTTAGCATCGTCCGCATTGATGTAGGCGTTCAAGGCTTCTTCAACCATGTGTTTAACGGCTTTACCCATCAGATTGATTTGTTCTTCAACCACTGGGATACGCTCTTCACCCTTCATACGAATGGTGGCCTTAGCAATCGATGAAGCATGATCTCCCATACGTTCAATATCACTTGAGGCTTTCAAAACAGTGATGACGGTTCTAAGGTCATTTGAAACGGGTTGTTGTAAAGCGATGATTTCAAGCGACTTCTTTTCCAACTTGGTTTCAAATTCATTGATGGTATCATCCTCTTCGATAACTTCCTTGGCCAATTCACGATCATGGCTTACAAAAGCACGTACCGTTTTATTGATTTGGGCCAATACTTCTGTCCCCATCGAGTAAAATTGATTGTGTAACTTGTCTAATTCTTCTTCAAATTTCGTTCTTAACATCGGTTTAACTTTCTATGATTTCTTGATCATTGCTATAGGGCTAACTGGTGTTGGACACAACCATCTACTAGTGATGATTAGCCAAATTTACCAGAGATGTAATCTTCAGTTTCTTTACGTTTAGGGTTCATGAACATAGCTTTTGTAGGGCCAAATTCTAGTAAATCTCCTTCTAAGAAGAAACCTGTCCGGTCTGATAAACGTGATGCCTGTTGCATGGAGCGGGTAACGATAACCATGGTATAATCTTTTTTCAAAGAGAAAAGAGTTTCTTCGATTTTACCAGCTGAAATTGGATCGAGAGCCGAGGTAGGTTCATCTAAAAGAATGATTTTAGGACTTGTTGCAAGCACCCTCGCAACACAGACACGCTGTTGCTGACCTCCTGAGAGGCCGACCGCAGAATCGTGTAGACGGTCTTTTACTTCATCCCAAATCGAAGCCCCTTTGAGAGAACTTTCAACGGCATGGTCTAAAATTGCCTTGTCCTTAACACCTTTTAAGCGCAATCCATAAACAACATTTTCATAAATAGACATTGGGAATGGATTCGGCTGTTGAAAAACCATTCCAATTTCTTTTCGTAAATCGACAGTATCTGTTCTTGGACTATAAATATTGTGACCATTATAAACGATTGACCCAGTAATCGTCACTTCGGGGTTCAAATCATTCATACGATTGATAGACCTCAAGAGAGTAGATTTCCCAGATCCAGAAGGTCCAATTAAAGCTGTTATTTCATTTGGATAAAAATCCAAAGAGACATCTTTTAATGTTTTCTTTTGGTTATAGTAAACAGAAAGGTCTCTGATTTGTAAAATAGGTTCTGTCATCATGTCCCCTTTCTAACCAAAGTGCCCGGAAACATAGTCGTTTGTTGACTGACATTTCGCATTTTGGAAAATATTACGTGTCTTATCGTATTCAATGAGGTCGCCCAAATAGAAGAAGGCAGTGTAGTCACTAGCGCGAGCAGCTTGCTGCATGTTATGTGTCACAATAATAATGGTGTAATTTTTCTTCAATTCAAACATGGTTTCTTCCAGTTGCATCGTTGCAATTGGATCCAAGGCTGAGGCTGGTTCATCCATTAAAAGAATATCAGGTTTCACAGAGATAGCTCTCGCAATACATAAGCGTTGTTGTTGCCCACCTGACAAGGTAAAGGCTGATTTATGAAGATCATCTTTCACTTGGTCCCAAAGTGCAGCTTGTTTCAGTGAAGTCTCAACAATTTCATCCAAAACTTTCTTGTCTTTAACACCAGCTCTTTCGTGGGCAAAGGTAATGTTTTTATAAATGGATTTTGCAAAAGGATTAGGTCTTTGGAAAACCATTCCCAAATGCTTCCGAATTTCGTAGACATTCATGTCTTGACGGTTAACATCAATCCCTTGATAAAGGATTTCACCTGTAACCTTGGCAATATCAATGGTATCATTCATACGGTTAAGACTGCGAAGATAAGTTGATTTGCCACATCCAGACGGACCAATCAAGGCGGTAATTTTATTTTTTTCAAACTGCATATCAATCCCTTTGATAGCTTCCTTCGCACCATAGTAGACATGTAAATCCTTGGTAGCTAGAGCAATCGTTTCTTCAGGGAATGTGATGATATGACGTTCATTCCAATTATATTCTGTCATGATTTCTCCAATATCTTATTTCGCTGCTGTCATTTTAGAATGAAGTTTCTTCCCAATAAAGCGAGCTGAAAGGTTAAACAAAAGAATAAAGACTAACAGTACTGCTGCACTTCCTGCGGAAACAAGTGTGGCGTCAGGGATTGTTCCTTCACTGTTAACTTTCCAAATATGAACAGCTAGGGTTTCCGATTGACGGAAGATAGAGATTGGACTGGTGACACTAAGCGGGTTCCAATTTGACCAATCAAGAGCAGGTGCTGATTGACCTGCAGTATAAATGAGCGCTGCTGCTTCACCAAAAATACGGCCAGAAGCCAAAACAATACCAGTGACAATTCCTGGCAATGCCTCTGGAATAACCACATGGAAGACTGTTTCCCAGCGTGATAGGCCTAAAGCTAATCCTGCTTCACGTTGTGTGTGGTGTACATGAAGTAAACTATCTTCAACGTTACGGGTCATTTGAGGAAGGTTAAAGACCGTCAAAGCAAGAGCTCCTGAAATAATAGAAAAGCCATATTCAAACTGCACAACGAAAATCAAGTAACCAAAGAGCCCCACAACCACAGATGGTAGAGAAGACAAAATCTCAATACAGGTTCTAATAAAGTTGGTAACAGATCCTTTCTTGGCATATTCAGCCAAGTAAATCCCCGCTCCTGTTGAAAGAGGAATGGAAATAATCAAGGTAACAATCAATAGGAAGAAGGAATTATACAACTGGATACCAATTCCCCCACCAGCTTCGTACGAAGACGATTTTCCTGTTAAAAAGGACCAGCTGATGTGTGGCAAGCCACGGACAAGAATATACAGAATTAAGGAAGCCAAAATAGCTACAATAATTCCAGCAATGGTATAGAGGGTACCAGTCGCTAATTTATCGACTTTTTTAGCGTTCATAATTTCTCTTTCTCTCTTTCGTGATTAATTTGACAAGGGAATTGAAAGCTAGGCTCATTAATAACAAGACTAAAGCAAGTGACCAAAGGACATTATTTTGAACAGTTCCCATAACCGTGTTACCAATACCCATTGTCAAGACAGACGTTAAGGTTGCGGCTGGTGTCGTTAGTGAACTTGGCATTACAGCAGAGTTACCGACGACCATTTGAATGGCTAAGGCTTCACCAAAAGCTCTCGCCATCCCGAAAATAATGGCAGTAAAAATACCTGGACGAGCTGCATTAAGAACAACACGCCAAATGGTTTGCCAACGTGTTGCTCCCATAGCCATCGATGCTTCACGGTAATGACGAGGCACAGCGCGCAAACTATCTGTTGTCATAAAGGTTACGGTTGGTAAAATCATAACAAATAAGACACAAACCCCAGATAAAATCCCGAAACCTGTACCACCAAATATAGAGCGCATAAAAGGAACAATCACTTGTAAGCCAATAAACCCATATACCACGGAAGGGATGCCTACCAAAAGTTCCACTGCAGGTTGTAATAGCTTAGCGCCATATTTGGGTGAAATTTCCGTCATAAAGACAGCTGCTCCAATGGCAAATGGTGTTGCAATAATAGCAGATAAAATAGTGACCAAAAAAGACCCTGTAATCATTGGGAGCGCTCCAAGATAAGGAACACCAGCTGCATTTTTGACACTAGGTTGCCATTCTTTACCAAATAAGAAATCAAAAAGATTGATCTTGTCCACAAAGAAAGTTGACAGACCTTTCTGAGCAACAAAGATTAGAATCATCGCAACGATAAAAACAATCAAAGCCAAGCACAAAAACGTGATGGTACGGCCAAAGGTTTCTAGCCTTGAATTCTTTGATGGTGAGACTAATTTTTTAGCCAATTCCTGATTTTTCATAATTCCCCCATTATTTATCCATGACTTTGCCATCATGGGTTTTGATGACTTTCATGTCAGTTGTCGAAATATAGCCCATATGGGTAACGATTTTGTTTTGGACTTCATCTGATAACATGTAGTCGAGAAATTCTTTGGTCAGTCCTGTTGGTTTACCTTTAGTATACATGTGTTCGTAAGACCAGATTGGCCAATCATTTGTCACAACATTTTTTGCATCCGCCTTAAAACCATTTAATCGTAATGACTTCACTGAGGAATCAACATAGGCGAATGAGAGGTACGAAATAGCGCCTGGTGTCTGAGAAACTATTGACTTAACCATCCCGTTGGAATCTTGTTCCTGACTTTGTTTAGCGTTGACCCCTTTCATGATAACACTGTCAAACGTTGCACGTGAGCCAGAACTCGCCGCACGATTAATAACTGAAATCTCAAGATCTTGGCCCCCAACTTGTTTCCAGTTAGTGTATTCCCCTGAAAAAATCTTTTGTAACTGCTGGCTACTAAGGTTGGAAACCTTAACTTTAGAGTTGGTAATGACAGCAAGACCAGCAACAGCAACTTGATGATCGACTAGTTTGTTAGCATCAATCCCATCTTTTTCTTCCGCAAAGACATCACTATTACCAATTTGGACAGCTCCTGATTGGACTTGAGATAATCCTGTACCTGAGCCACCTCCTTGCACATTAACTGATTTCCCTAGGTTACTGCTTCCAAATTCATCAGCTGCTGCTTCCACTAAGGGTTGTAGCGCTGTTGATCCTACGGCAGTTATCGACTCACCTTTATCAATCCAGCTAGAACATGCAGATAAAAAGAGAGTTGATAGGGCCAAAAGACTTAACAAAAAGAATTTCTTTTTCATTTTCATTATTGTATTTCCTATTCGTAAAAATAAAGGGTATATATGTAGAAACTAAATTCCACATATTCTTTATAGTAACATATCTACCTATGCTTTGAAAGAATTTTTTATTTAAATTTGTAACATTTTAATCTCATTTTTTGCGCTAAAAACGAAGCCCTTTCGGGAAATGATTTTTAACGGTCTTATCGACAACTTTAGCAAAACCTAACCCATTGCCATCGATAAGTAACTGGTACCATCCCGTTGGATAGTATTGAGATAAGCTGATGGTATGACCAGAGACATAGCGCTTAAAATCATCCTCTGTTAACGTAATGGAGGATTTCACGTCGTTAGAATGCAGAGCCACTCCTAAAGCATAGGAAGGTTCAAACCGTTTCTTTTTGAAGACTCCCAATTCTAAACCATTTCGAGCAATTTTTAGGCCCTCTAAAGCTGGAAGCCCATCTGGTAGGAGATATAAGTAATCACCAAAGGTTTGCAGAGTCCCTGACAACACTAGGTTTAAATGGTTTTTTTCGAAAGTTTTCCAAAGTTGCAGTTGTTCCTTGTTCAAGTTGCTTTTCGGCACTTTACGCTTTGGTACAGACTCAGGTGGACGCTTATCCTTGAACTTGGCAACAAATTGCCCTTCTCCTTTATAGCGATGCGGATACATTCTCGCAGGTTCTGAAAAAGCAATTCCTTCTACCATTCCATTTACTTTGGGAATGTCGACCAATTCTAAAAAGTCATAAGTCTCTAATAACCATTTGACTACCCCTTCGTTTTCTTCAAAAGACCAGGTACAGGTGGCATAGATTAACTCTCCGCCAGGTTTCAACATTGATAAGGTATCTTCTAAGATGGACTTTTGAAGGACAGCACACTCTGCAGGGTAATCTTGGTGCCAATACTGAATGGCATCTGGGTCTTTACGAAACATTCCCTCACCAGAACATGGACCATCAAAAACAATCATATCAAAGTATTGTGTAAAGACCTTTGCAAGACGATCTGCGGATTCGTTCATTACAATGACATTTCGTGCCCCAAAGCGTTCAATATTCTCAACCAAAATCTTACTGCGCTTCTTAGAAATTTCATTGCTGACAAGAAGTCCGGTGTTATCTAAATAAGAAAGTAAGTGAGTTGATTTTCCTCCTGGTGCAGCTGCCAAGTCTAAAACACGGCTACCCTTTTTGGGAGCCGCTACTTGGGCTACCATTTGAGCAGCCGGTTCTTGCGAATAAACTAAACCAGAAACATGTTCTGGTGACTTGCCAGAGACTTTTCCATAATATCCCCATAGTGTATTGGGGATGGGATCTTCAAAGGATTTGGACTGTTTTTTTAAAGGATTAACCCGAAAAGCATTTACCGCTTCTTGTTGAAAACTAGCCAAAAAGGCTTGAGTTTCATGGCCTAAGATAGAGTGATAAATATCAATAAATTCTTTTGGTAATGGCATCATTTTTACTACTATTTATTATTCTGTGATAGATGAGTCAGTTTTTAAAAAAGACTCAATCTTAGTGAGCTGACATTTTGGAACAAACATTATTTTTTGGCGTGATGCAAAGTCAGGTTCCTGACCGTTCAAAGTTAAAAGAACATACCCCAACTTTTCACCCAACACTTTTGCGGCTGCGTAGTCCCATGGTTGAATGGTTGAAAAATAGGCTAATAAATCCTGCTTCATCACCTTGACCATGCAAATACCTGCTCCGCCATAGACCCTTACTCCTAGAGTGTGGGAAATCAGATTGGCAAGGTTGTTATCATTCCTAGCAAACATCCCTGCATTGCAGCCAATTAAACTACGCTCTAAAGGCTTTTCTTGGTAGATAGGCAACTTATCACCGTTTAAAGTGACATCAAAGTGACCTCCACCAGCTAGCAATTGACCTGCCATGACATCATAAATGAGACCAAATTGGCCTTGACCTTCTTCATAATAGGCAATCATGATAGCAAACTGTGACCCTTGGACGATAAAATTAACGGTGCCATCAATGGGATCAATCACCCAAACATTTCCTTGATTAATTGGATGACGGACATCATTTTCTTCAGCTAAAATAGCATCATCAGGATAAGACGACTTGATACGGTCAATCAAGAATTGTTGAGTGTCTTGATCCACATTTGTCACCAAATCATCAGATTGCGCTTTCACTTGTATGTCTAACTGTTGCGTCATCTTACTTTTGATAAATTGCCCAGCTTCTCTAATGATTTGCTTGGCAAATGCGTATTTAGTTTCCAAGTGAAAAGAATCCTTTCTCTATAGCCCTTGCTTTTTTAACCGCTTGATAAGTGGAATAACCACTTGCTTTTTGGAAATCACGGTCGATTTGCTTTTCTTGCGCTTTGCTTCTGACAATCTCTTTATAGGCTTTGTAACTCTCTAAAAGGTCTTCTGCCTTAACCTTGTCCTCGTAAGCTAATTCCACTCTGGTCAAAAAATGAAGCACTGAGGAAATTTCTTCAGTGCTCCAACTCAAGTCAAGTGGATAATGATAATTACCTGACATATTATCCCTCAATCTCTGCTTTTATAGTCGCTTGACGTAATTCCTGTTTACGGTAATCTCTTGGTAAAAAGGCTCTAATTTCGTCTTCGTTAAATCCGATTTGCATGCGTTTTTTATCCATAATGATAGGACGGCGAAGAAGGCTTGGGTTTTTAGCAATTAAGTCGATTAAATCTGAAATCGACAGTTCTTCCACATCAATATCAAGTTTTTGAAAGACTTTCGAACGCGTGGAAATAATATCTTCCGTCCCGTTTTCTGTAAAAGAAAGAATGGACATGAGTTCGTCACGGCTCAATGGGCTTGTGATAATATTATGTTCTTGAAAGTCAACTTCGTGTTTTACTAGCCACGCTCTTGCTTTGCGGCAACTCGTGCAACTGGGTGATAAAAATAAGGTAACCATATTTTTCCTCTGTCAATTTTACTTACCTTATTATACAAAAAATTAAATCAGTTGGCTATCTTTTTTCCAATTTAGTGCAGTTTCTTTATCAAGTTCTAACCGCTCTACTAAATCTTCAATGCCATCAAATTTAGCCATGTCCCTAATCTTGTCTAACCAAATAATCTCGATGGATTCGCCGTAAATATCTCCTTCAAAACCGAAAATATTAGCTTCTAAACGCAACTCCTTTCCGCCAAAAGTAACATTTTTTCCAATACTCGTCATGGAACGGTGTTTTTTCCCATTAACAAGTACGTCTGTTACATAAACACCATCAGCTGGTAAGTAGGTCCTATCAATAGGAGCCAAATTAGCTGTTGGAAAACCAATGGTTCGACCGCGCGCGTCACCGTGTACAACCATTCCCCGAGTAGATAGCTCATAGCCTAACAATTGATTCGCTTTTGCCACTTCACCTTCTAAGATTAATTTCCTAATACGTGTTGAGGAAATCTTTTCCTGATCCTCGGTGACTTCTGGAATCGTGTAAACATTACCTTCAAAGTTTCGCTCTAAATAATCACTATCCGTACGATTATGACCAAATTTATAATCAAACCCAACAACTATATGTTTAGCTTTGAGACGTTTGATATAATGGGCGATAAAATCATCCGAAGATACCATTGAAAAGGCAGACGTGAAATCAATCAGATACAACCGATCAACACCGTACTCTGCAAATTTTTCATGCCGTTTTTCTGGATAAGTAATATGAAGTAGCAAATCAGGTAAAAATCGAGAAAACGCTAGTCTAGGAGATTCGTTAAACGTTAAGGTCACGACTGCTAAGTTTTCCGCTCTTGCAATTTCTTGAGCTTTATCAAATAAGGCCTTATGCCCTCGATGTAAGCCATCAAAGTACCCCAACACTAATATGGTGTCTTCTTCTTGATGAATATCCTGATAGCCTTTAATATATTCAATGTCCATAATTTTCCATTCTACATATTGATAGTTTTAAATGAGAACTTTTCGTGGTTTATAATCTGAATCACGTTTTTCTAAAATGGCAATTAATTTTTCGACATGAAAGACTGCTAATAACGGTTCCTGACTAGGCAAGGCAAGTCGTCGGCCATATGAAATTTCCGTCATCTCGTGTTCGTCAATCACCATTCTAGGTAAGTCATTGACTCCGTATTCAATCGGCAATAAAAAGCGCATGTCATTCTGAGACAATAACTCAGCAATTTCTCCCAAAGTATAGGCAGTCTCCAGGGTTAATCCTGCTGAAGCTGATCGCTGCAAGAAGGACATGTGACTCTCTACCCCTAGAGCTCGACCTAAATCAACTGCTAAGGTCCGCACATAAGTTCCCTTGCTACAAGCAACTTTAAAAGAGAATCGGCAGAGACCGTCTTCAGTAAAATTTAAAGGGCTGGTGCGTTCAAATTGGGAAATGGTCACTTCTCTTCTAGGACGTTCGACACTTTCACCAGCACGCGCATACTCGTATAATTTACGGCCATTAACCTTTACGGCTGAATACATAGGTGGGGTCTGTGTGATTTTTCCAAGGAAAGTCGTCATCGTTTGATCAACGAGTTCTTCTGTTAGCGTCGCTGGCAAAGAGGACCTCGCAACTACCTCTCCACTAGCATCCTCAGTCGTTGTTGAGTAACCGAGAGTAACTTGCCCTTCATAAACTTTACCAGCTTCTGTCATGTATTCAATCACACGAGTAGCCTTACCAACTGCAATTGGTAGAACACCGACCACATCAGGATCTAAGGTCCCTCCATGTCCAATCTTTTTCTCTTGTAATAACTTTCGTAATTTAAAAACTGCGTCATGAGAGGTCATGCCGGCCTCTTTTTTTAAATTAATGATTCCATTTATCATGTCTATTTTTCTCTCTAATTAGTAATTGTTACTGATTCTATTCTACCGCTTTATCATCAATTTTGCCAAAATAAACGCTTAACCAATTTTAGCAGGGAAAGACTCACTTTCAGGCTTACTGGTCCTTGAGGGCTTCAAATTTCTCTCGCATGGTTGGGTTTTGGCGGGTCAGTTTTTTAACTGAAACATCATCTAATTTATTATTAGCTAAGCGTAACTGATTTTCACTAGTGGTTAAAAAGCGTTTCACTTCCTCCATGCGTTTAATCGATTTATCAATCTCGTCAATAGCCTTTTTAAAGTTATTGCTGGCAGACTGATAGTTCTTAGCAAAGGCATTCTTAAATTGTTCCAAATCCTCTTCGAAGTGAGTGATGTCAATATTTTGTTCCTTAACCAAGGCCAACTCTTGCTTATAATGTAAACTATTCATGGCCGCATTTCGCAGAATCCCTATCAACTGGATAAAGAGTTGAGGACGAACCACATACATCTTTTGATACTCATGACTGACATCAACAATTCCTGTATTGTAGTAATCATTATCAGCTTCTAACATGCTTACCAAGACAGCATACTCACAATCTTTTTCGCGACGGTCTTTATCTAACTCCTTGAAAAAATCCCTATTTTTATGTTTTGTTTTGGTGGTGTCTGCCTCGTTTTTCATTTCAAACATGATAGAGAGGATTTCTACACCGTTGGCATCAACCTCACGGTAAATATAGTCCCCTTTTGACCCACGACTAGACAATTGATTATCTTTAGCAAAGCTAGCATTGGGAAAAGCATAACTTCTTACTTTATTGAACTCAGTTTCAGCATAGAGTTCTAGACTCTCTCCTATTGCTTTGGTAGATTGCTGAGCTTTGAAATTTTTATAAAATTCAACTTGCTCGTTAGCAGCTTTTAGCTGGGCTTCGTAATCGCTGCGCACCGAAGCCAACGACAATTCACTTTCTTTAGCTTGAAGCGCCAATTGGTTCTTGATCCCATCGCGTTCTTTTTCGATTGTAGCAAGCTTTGACTGGAACGTGGCATCTTTTTCAAGTGCTAATTTGTCCAGCTGATTGGTCAAACTAACCACTTCTTTATCCTTCTCAGCTAATTGATTGGCCAGTTCCAAAGCATTTTGTGAGGCTAATTTATCTAATTTTGCTACTAAGGCTGCGATTTCTTGGTCTTTCTTCGCCAATTCTTCTTGTCTGAGATAGGCTTGTTCTTTTTCAATTTGCTCTAATTGGTTTGTCAAGCTGGTAATAGCTGTTTCTTTTTTTGCGACAACCTCGTGCAACTGATGTTTCGCTTTTTCTTCCAGCAAGGCTATCTCATTGGTTAACCGTTTTTGCAATTCTTCATCAAAGGCTTGCCCTCTGACTTGTTCCAATAATTGACTATACTCTGATTCATTGATAGTAAATAGGGTATGACAATGAGGGCATTTAATTTCGTTCATCTTGTCTCCATTCTGAGATTCTTCTTTTTATTATAGCAAAAAAGCTCAGGAAGTTAAGTCCCAAGCCGTCATAGATAGAGGTGTCCAATCTATATATATAGAGAGATTTACTCATTTTGATAATCCTGATAAAACTCTACCTTTAATAATATAAAACGCTCTAAGTCTTGTAAGAGCTGAAATAAAACCGCACGTCGCTCAAATTCCTCCCGAGTTTGAGGAAGGTCCCGTTGACGAAAGGTTTCAAGTAATTGTTCGATATCATCAATCAAGGTTAAAGCCGAATTTTCTTCACTTAACTGACAAGCTGTTTCATGAAAAAGATGTGATAGGAGAATACTTTCTCGACTCTGACTAGTAATCTTATCAACATTAATAGCCATTTGTCCTAATAATCTATTTTGCTGGCGTCGCATTTCAAAATAATGCACTTGATAGTTTGTTTGATGGAACAGTCTGTTGTGACGCTCACGGTAAACTAACTGAAGTGCTTCCTCTAAAGTCTTATCTAGTCCCTTAACCATCACCCCATCATTTTGCCCTTGTCCTTCCAATAAAAACTCTTCAAAACGATACAAGATAGCCTTTAAATCATCCTCAACTATTTGATGGTAACGTCGAATCTCTTTATCCTGAGAACTCATGTAAGTATTGAAAAGTAGGGCAACTCCAGTTCCTATAAAGAAAAGTAAACATTCATTCCATAAGACTGGCAACTGAATACTTTTCTCAGCAATTAAGTGAGTGACTAGGACAGTAATAGGCACCAGCCCTGCTTCAATTCCAAAACGATAAAGTAAGGGGATAGTAACCACTAGATAGAGAGCTAAGGCTAGCGTTGTGTAGCCAAAAAGGCTAAAGCAAATCATCGCAATCCCGAAAGCCAGGAAAAAAGATAGCAAGCGATTCCTAGCGACTACCAAACTGGACTTACGGGTATCTAAAACACTTAATAAGGCAATGATCCCTGCTGAAATCGCATAATCCAAATGAAGTTGGTAGGCAATTAAAATAGCAACAACGGTAGCCAAGGTCATTTTTAATGTACGTTCAACTGAACCCATGACAAGACTCCTAACCTAATCCTTTTTGGATTTCATTCTGAATATATTCCCATTCCTGTTCTGCTCGCTTGAGTTTACGATGATAATCTGTTAATCCTCTCAAGTAGTGATTAATCAAGTAATCCTGTTTCACTAAGGGAATAACGGGAATTGGAATATCCAACAATTCTTTCGTTGAGAGATTGATCACATCTTTGCCATGGTCCGCTGCGTCCAAGAGCGCTTGACCAATAGGTGAGTCCAAAAAGAACTTGATATAGTAGCCCCTTAACAGTTTTTGAGGGCGTAAGACAGTGATATTTGATGATGCCACCACATCTCGATTTTGCTTATGAAAAACACAGACTTTTTTTAGGGTTCCCTTAGAGGCGATTAAGACATCTCCGTCTTCCAAAAGGTAACGCAAGAGTTGTCGACGATCCATCTGGAAAGTTCTTAATTGGTGATATTGAATCCCTAAGGTTCCCATGTCCGATAAATTAATCAATCCCACATCACCGGGCTCTGCCTTACTCGACACTGCTTTTCCTTTAAAGCAGTCTACAGCCTCGCCTAACGCTACCTTTTCTTTGCCATTTGTTAAGTAGGCCTCAATGTTATTGTTCATGTTTAGTATCTTTCTATTAGAATATAGTATTTAGATACTATCATATTCTATCCTACATTTCAAGAGCTATTTTTTAACCACCATTTTAACCACCTAGTCAATTAATTTTAAAGCTTCTAACATGTCCACCTTCTTAAGATGCTGATGAACCCAAATCCCTAATACTAGCAATAAACTCAAAATAATGACAATAGGAACCAAGTAGACATAGCCATCAACCTTATTGCCGAACTGAATATCCCCTGTAGAAATTATTCTCATGATATAGGTATGTAGTGCTTTCCCTAGAAGAATTCCTATCAAAATGCCTATCAGCGATAAGGAAATAGTTTCCCGGTAAATGTAGAAGGTCACTTCTTTATCATAAAAACCAAGCACCTTAACGGTTGATAATTCTCTAATACGCTCAGCAATATTAATACTGGTTAAATTGTAAAGAATAACAATAGCTAATAAAACAGACACGATAACTAGGAGAGACATAACCTGGTCCAAAGAAGCAACCATCAGCTGAACTGCTTGGATCTGGTTAGCATTTTGTGACACCACTGTAATGGCTTTTAAGCTCAGCATTTTACTAGCAAGCTGTTTGACCTTCTTGTGGGATGAGTCTTTTAGATTAATAAAATAAGCAGGGCTAGTCTCTAAATTATTAAACTGTTTAGCATAATAAGTATCCGACATGATCAGATAATGCCCAACAGTCATATCAATAACCTGCTTAACTTTAAGCTTTATCTTATCGTTTTCGAGACCATTATCCTGAAGCCACAGTTCATCCCCTGCTTTTACATGGTAATAAGAGGCTAATTTCTCAGAAATCAAGACCCCAGACTTTGGAATAGCAACGGCTTTTTGCTTTTGACTATCTAACAAATTAACATAGGGAGAGAGTGTTTTAGCTGGGGTTGAGAGAATAGAAATCGTTTGCTTATCAGTAATACCTTTTATAGGAAGAGTTAGCTGAGCATAAGAAATCTTTTTTTGTCTTGCTATTTCCTTTCCGGTGAGAACCTTTTGTAAAGAAGCCTCTTCTGCTAGTGTTGACTTGCTTGCACCTACTGCTAAAATATCATAGGTCGTTAATTCTCCAAATTGATGGTCAATAACCTTTGCTAAAGACGATTGAATGCCTAATCCTGCAAACAAGAGAGCAACCGAGCCTGCAACACCAATAATGGTCATTAGCATCCTTTGTTTATAGCGAAATATATTGCGAATAGTAACTTTATGACTAAACGAGAGACGTTTCCAAATAATAGTGATATGCTCTAACCATATGTTAGCGCCTTTGCTTGGAGGCTTAGGAAGTAACAGCTGAGCCGCATTGAGGAATAACTCTTTCTTCACAACAAGGTAAGCTGGTAAGACAGTCGACAATAGGGCCAGTAAATAAGCTAAGGCGCTATAAGCATCATAAAAATAAAGGTGCGTTTTTCCGATAGTCAGTGGTGCCGTCAAAATGTCTGAAATCAAGGCTGGTAAAACATAAGTCCCTCCAAGAATCCCTAAGCTGGTTCCTAAAAAACTAGCTAGTAGACCATAACCTAAAAATTTTAAGCTGATCTCCCTATTAGAATAACCGAGAGCCTTTAAAAGACCTGAGGTTGTTCTTTCTTCATCCACATAACGCGTCATGGTGGTAAAAGCCACTAGCGCAGCTACTAAATAGAGAACTAAGGGAAAAATATTTCCCACATTTGAAATAGAACTTATGGAAGTCGCATAAGTGCGATAACCTTCTGCACCTGGCAGTGTTGATCGATTGTAGGTGGTATAATGTGGTCTTTCTAGCTTACTTTGAGCCAGTTCAACCTGTCTTAAACGACTTTTTTCCTGTTCCAATACCTTATGAGCTTGTTCTAGTTGGTTCTTAGCTTCTTGCAAAGCACTACCCTTAAGAAAACCTAATTCCTGTTCTCTAGCCGCTAAGGTTGCTTGCTCAGACTGTAGTTTTGCTTTGCCATTCGTTAAAGCAAGTTTATATTGACCTTGTAGTTCCTCGTAACGGCGTTGGCTATTGTCTTGGAGTAGCTGATCCCACGTCGTCTGGTTTTGAGTTACAGTTTGACGGTATTGTTTAGAAAAGGCGTTCGCAAAACGAAGATTATTAAATCGGAGACGTAGAATATTGGCATCTCCTTTAAAAACGTTGGGCCGACTAAAAGCATAAGCATAGAGGCTACCATCACCTGCCGAAGCCCCCCCTAAATTGCTTTTGGACCAAAGTTCAGAAGAATGGGCAAAGCCGACAACTCGAAACCGCTCTGAAGTCAGTAGCCCTTTACTAGGCGGTGTTACCCTTATCGTGTCTCCTAGCTGATAGCTTTTTTCAAGTGCAGTCGATAAGACAATTTCTGTGTCTTGCTTTGGCCAATGCCCCTCAACCAAAAGTGGTTTTGACAGCTTATTTGGAAGACTGTATAACCTAAGAGCTTGCTGGTCGTTTGTTATATTAAGATCTACGAGGTGACCGTATTCTAAAACCACATCCTTTAGGATATTCAGCTCTTTGCGATCTTCTTGAGAAAATTGATGAGAAGCTAGGACTGCCATATCCATAACCTGTTGCTTTTCAAGATAATGACTAGCTGTGCGTTCCATATCTGGACCTGTAACTTTCAGCCCAACCAGAGCAAAAGATCCTAAAGCCATTAAACACATTAAGGAAAAGAAACGCCCCTTACTCTTTTTAATAGCTCTTATCATATCTTTCCATAAAGTTTTCGTTATCATCATAAAAGCCTCTTAATAATCAATCGTGTCAATGCTAGCAGGTACTTCATTGACAGTGATCTTAGTAACCTGTGCATCATGAAGATGGATTACACGATTAGCAATGGGAGCAATCGCAGCATTATGAGTGACAATAAGAACAGTAGTTCCCTTATTATGTGCCATCTGTTGCAAAAGGTTTAGAATTTGTTTTCCAGTCTGATAATCCAAGGCACCTGTTGGCTCATCGCAAAGTAACAGCTTAGGATTTTTTGCTAGAGCTCGCGCAATAGAAACACGCTGCTGCTCTCCACCTGATAACTGTGCTGGAAAATGATTTAGGCGATGACCAAGTCCAACTTCCTTTAACATCGTTACAGGATCTAAAGCATCCGATACAATATCAACAGCCAACTCTACATTTTCTTTGGCTGTTAAATTAGGGACCAAATTGTAAAATTGAAAAACAAAACCAATATCATTACGGCGATACTCTGTTAAGGCACGAGAGTTATAACTTACAATGTCCTTACCATCGATGAAAACATGACCATTATCTGCAGTATCCATTCCTCCTAAGATGTTTAACACTGTGGACTTACCTGCACCAGATGCTCCTAGGATGACCACTAATTCCCCTTGGTTAATGTCAAAAGAAACGTCACGATTAGCATGTACAAGGGATTCTCCAACCCTATAGGATTTTGACACTTTTTTCATTTCAATGAATGCCATGAGGTTCTCTCCTTTATATGAACATAGTGTTGATTTAAGTACAAACTTATTATATAATGGCCTCAACTATTTAACAAGGACAAATCCTAAGCAACTGTTGATTTAAGGAGCTCTTCTACATGACACAAAGAAAAACTGAAACCAAAACTTATTTAAAAGCTGCACTCACGGCTTTACTAGCTGAAAAACATTTCGAAGACATCACGGTTTCTGACCTTACTCAAAAGGCTGGTATTAACCGTGGCACTTTTTACCTTCATTACAAAGATAAATTTGACATGATGAATCAGTTGAAAAACGAGACCTTAGATGACTTGTATTGTCTGTTAAACCAAACAGGCATTTATACCGATACAAGAGCCGTTCTGATACAGACTTTATCTTACCTTCTCTTGCATCGAGAGTTTGTAACTGCACTAGCAACAACGTCTTATTTAAATTTTCCTCAATTGATTAAAGATTTCTGTTATCAATTTTTGACCACTATCGAGGAGTTCCAGATCATTGTTGTGAATCAATATCATATTCCTTACCCTTATGCCTTAGAAGTTTATTTAGCAAGTATTGAAAGCATTATTACCTACTGGATTAATAACGGCTATCAGGAATCTCCTCAAGATGTTACTGATATTATTCTCAAAACAGTTGCTCTTGATTCACTACCATCCTAAAAAAGCATCCAAATCTTTTCTTTCCTCATGTATGTGTGACATCACAAGTTTGAGTAAGATAGATGATGCTTTTTTCATTTCTAAAAATCAAAAAGTTTGAGGATATCCTCAAACTCATAAGCCTTTTCGTAAATTGAAGAAGGTCTTCATTCGTGAAATCACTGACTCATCTCCTACAAAATAAATATGATCCCCTTTTTCGATAACTGAATAAGGGCCAGGTGAAATAACAAAGGTACCATTGTGTTCAATAGCAACAATAGTTGCACCTGTCTGATGCCAAATATTGAGGGCACCAATGGATTTTCCAAAGTGTTCTGAGTCATTGTTACAAATAATCTCATAAGGCGCTAGCGGATACTGCTTACTAATGGATTGACTTTGCATTAAGAAATCATTAACCAAGATAGCCATTTTTTCCATAGCTCTCTCTTGCTCATGAATAGTGTCTCGAATCTTTTCTTTGATCATAGCGATGGAATGTGTTGACTCATACTGATTAATAAAGTCAATAGCTTTTTCTTTTGATAAGACAATTGCTCCACTCCCATGCTTTAGGGTAAGAATCTTTAAGTCTGCTAAGATATTTAACCCTTTGCGAGCTGTTTCCGGAGATACATTAAAGGTAGATGCTATTGTCGTTCTTGACTTTAATTTTTCTCCTACTTCATATTCTCCTTTTGCAATACGTTCAGCTACTGAAATAGCAATTTTTTGATACTTTGAGCTTTTTATCTCCTTTTTACGGTTTGGCATCATTATACTCCTTAACTTAACATTCTTTCATGTTCCTATTAATTAAAACACATTTCTCCTTATAAAACAATCATCATTTTCTTACCGTAACAAAAAGAAGCTGGTTGATAACCAGCCCCATAATGTTAACACTTAGCAATTTTGCTATGCAAGTTTACTTATTTAGCTGCTTCATCACTAGTAACAGTATTAGAAACAGTATCTTTTAGTTTTCCAGCTTGTTCAGATACAAATTGTGAGGTCGATGAAGCGGCACTAGTCACACGATCTTGAACGGTAACACTAGCTTCCTCATGCTCAGCTTTGGTACGAATATCAACAACATTCACATTTACCTCAATAACCTTAAGATGTGTCATGCTAGCTACATTTTGGGCAACAATAGCTTTGATAGATTCAACAATAGCTGGGATATCTTTGCCATACTCTACGACAATGGCGAGATCTACGGCAACTTCCTTAGTTCCGACCTCAACCGAAACACCGTCTGTAACAGAATCAGAATTCACCAAATTATTTTTGATATTTGAGAAAAATCCACCTGTCACAGCCAGCAAACCGCCGACATTTTCTAAGGCATGGCCGACAATTTTTTCAATCACTTTGTCGTCATAGGTAAGTGTACTTTTAATCTGATTTGTTTCCATCGTGTCTCCTTTATTGTTATTTGTTGTCTATTTGTTATCGTCTAAGCCCTTCTTGAGCCCTTTTAAGGAATCTTTGGCATCTGCCGCGACTTCTTTCACTTTTCCAGCTACCTGGTCAACCTTGCCCTCGGTCTCCAAAGATTTATCTCCAGAAACTTTACCAAGACCTTCTTTTAGTTTACCACCAGCTTGGTCCAATTTTGCATTCCATTTTTCATCTGACATAGCAAATCCTCCTTCAAAGTATTTCGTTCAAGTATTACTATTACTGAACACGTGGTTCAGCTTGTTGATCTTGAAGTTTTTCAACTCCTGCCCCAACTGATGTTTTCACATTTTCAACTTGGTGACTTGTAAATTCAGAGGTTGAACGTGCCATATCAGTCACTTTATCCTGTAAACTTACTTTTTCAGCATCAAATTGTGCTTTTGTTTTAATATCAACTACCTTGACGTTAACTTCAATAACGTCCAAATCTGTCATTTTCTTAACTTCTTTTTCAACGATAGATTTAATAGCGTCATAAATAGTTGGAACATGTTTTTGGTACTCTGCCACAATATCCAAATCAACGGCAACTTGTTTTTTACCAACTTCAACATTCACGCCGTCACGAACAGATTCTGTATTAACCAATTTATCTTTTAAATTAGCTAAGAAGCCACCGTTAACACCTAGTAAACCATCAACGTTTTCAAGAGCCAAACCGACAATTTTTTCAATTACTTTGTCTTCATAAGTCAATTCACCACGAATAGACGGTGCTAAATCTTTAGTTGTATTCTTAATATATGTTTCAGTCATGATATGTCTCCTTTGTTGATTATTTACTTACGACCAAGAAATTGATCGATGATTCCCGTTTTCTTGGCATACAGGCCGCCATATACTCCTAAGAGAATAAAAATGATTGCTAGCAGTGTTTTAAATAGGCCAAAAGACATGAGCAATATGGCAATGATTAACCCTACCAGCCCCCCAATAATGGGATACTTGAATCTTTCATAAAATTCCATCAGACATCTCCTATTCTACACGTTTCCTTGCAACATGCTTGCGGTCAGAATCAGCAATTTCTTTCACATAAACCTTGAAATTGACCGGGCGATCAAGTCCAAAGAATTCTTTCAAACCTGTCTCAATACCTTCTTTAATCCCGTTAACTTGGTCAGTTACGCCTACTCGTGACGCTAATTGCCCGCTAACATCAATTTTAAATTTACGCTTATAGAGTTTAGCATTAACGTTAGGATTAGGCATGAGCCCCGCTACTTTAATAGCAGTTGCAACATAATTTTCAATAGCAGATTTTTTCAACAAGAGTTTTCCATTCTTGTTACGCAATTGAATTTCAGTATAAGTACGAGGGTAAAAAATAACGGCTAAAAGGATGATTAAGACGAGCACAAACATCACAATCGCCGCCCAGAAATAATAATAGTATAAAGCTGGATCTAGGAAATTGGGAAGTCTATCAATGTCCCAACTTAACCAGCGATAGCTATAAGGTAAGCTAACATAATCTCCGGTCGTCCCTATTACCCATCCGAGGATGGATAATAGGACGAGGCCGATGAGACTATATGTTATTTTTAAAAATTTTGACATACGAACCTCTTTCCTACTTAATCGACTTTATTGTCATTATTTACAAGTAAAGTAGAGGAACTAGTTGTTAGTTTTACTTAGTACAAAAGAAGTGATAATCACGACGATAACTGCACCAATGATAGATGGAATCAAAGCCATACCAGCTAATGAAGGTCCCCATGCACCAAGTAGGGCTTGACCAACGTAAGAACCAATTAAACCAGCTGCAATGTTAGCAATCCAGCCCATTGATCCACCTCTTTTAGTAAGAGCTCCAGCAATAACACCAATAAGTGCACCAACGAGTAATGTCCAAATAAGTCCCATAATAATTCTCCTTTTCAGATACTCCCGTATCTATTGTCCGATGAAACATGACCGTAATCATGCTTCGAGTTATTGTCAACAATAATCACTTTTCAAGTGACTATATAAACCAAATTATGAAGTGTTAGTTCTTTTATTCGTCAGAATAAAGATACTTATAAAACGAATACAAATCCTTTATCACAGAGTTTTTGTAAAGTGACCACTCGTTATTTAATTTATATTGTTATTATACACCTTTAGATGTGAAATGCAACTGATATGCTCCTAAAACTTAAAATTTTTTTAATTTTTATTTGAGAACGTCTCTTATAAAGAAAATAAAAAAACAAGCTCCCTACGTACTTATATAGTAGGAAACTCATTTTTCTTATTTTTTCTCAATAGGAGCAACACTTGCTAGTAATTTCTTTAACCCAACTTCTGGGAATTTGATTTTCAATTCCATCGTTTTTCCAGATCCTGAAACCTCCAGCACAGTGCCATCTCCCCATTTTTTATGGTGAGCGATATCGCCTATCTGCCAAGTGACCTCTTCTAAAGAGCGATTAGAACCAAACGGTAAACCTGAGCTAGTTGAAGCTGATGATATCATACGTGCCTGCATTGGCTGTGGTGATTGTCTTACTTGAGCCTGAGCCTTTCGAGCTTGGAGAGCTTCTGATAGACTCATCCCTTGTCCAAACTGTGTGTGTTTGTCAGTAGAGAAACGCACACCAAATGAAGATTGTGCTGGTCTTGCCAACCCTTGATAAGAGAGTAATTCTTCTGAAATTTCTTTTAAGAACCGTGTTGGACGGTTATAACTACTTTTTCCAAAGAGGGTTCTGGTATTGGCATTAGTCATAAAGAGAACTTCTTCTGCCCTTGTTATCCCCACATAGGCCAAGCGTCTTTCTTCCTCTAATTCATCAGGATCTTCCGAAGCCCGTGATAAGGGGAAGACACCTTCTTCCATACCAATTAAGAAAACAACAGGAAACTCCAAACCTTTGGCAGCATGTAGGGTCATTAAGGTTACTTCAGCAGCTTCTGCTTGGGAATCATCTGTATCAGCAATCAGTGCTAAATCATTTAAAAAACGTCCCAAGCGATCAACACCGGTTTCGTCTTCTTGAGAGGCACTTGACTCGTCAAAATTTTTGGTAACAGATAAGAACTCTTCGATATTCTCAATGCGAGCCTGACTTTCCAAAGTATTTTGCAGGCGTAAGCTATCTAAATAGCCTGTTTTTTCTAACAAAGCTTCTGCTAAGTCAGTGATACTCATGGTCTCTAAATCTTGTCGTAATTGATTTAAGATGCCTGCCAAATCCATCATGGCCTGCGCAGCTTTTCCTTTTAAAGGTGACATGAAGAGGTTTGAAGCAGCTTCTAATAAAGATTGATTGCTTTCATAAGCAAACTGACGCAGTTTATCAAGCGTTCCTGGACCAACACCTCGTTTAGGTTCATTCACAATCCGCTCAAAGGAAATATTATCAGCTGGGTTAGCGACAATCGTTAAGTAGGCAATTAAGTCGCGAATTTCTTTACGGCTATAGAACTTAGTTCCGCCAACCATGGTGTAAGGAATGTTGGATTTTAAGAGCGCTTCTTCAATCGTACGGGATTGGGCATTGGTACGATATAAAACAGCGAAATCTTTGAAGTTTTTCCCGAGCTCTTGAGCCATGTTGCTAATGGTAGAAGCGACAAATACTGCCTCATCTCGCTCATCATTTGCCCTATAATAAACCAGTTGTTCCCCGTCTGCATTTTGTGTCCAAAGTTTCTTAGGACGGCGATTACGGTTATTGTTAATCACGTCGTTAGCTGCTTGCAGAATTTTCTTGGTAGAGCGATAGTTTTCTTCTAAAAGCACTACCTTAGCATCTGGGTAATCTTTTTCAAAATCAAGAATATTTTGCATGTCAGCTCCCCGCCAACCATAGATAGACTGATCAGCATCTCCAACAACGCAAATATTTTTAAAGCGAGAGGCTAGCAACTTGACTAATTGATATTGGGCATGGTTGGTATCTTGATACTCGTCCACATGAATGTATTGGTAGCGCTGCTGGTAATAAGCTAATACGTCAGGATTACTATCAAAAAGGTGTAGAGTCATCATGATTAAATCATCAAAGTCCAATGCTTCACTACGTCGTAATTCTTCCTGATAAGCTTTGTAACATCTCGCTACTATTTGACTATACATATCAGCAGCCTGCGCCTCGTATCCCTTCTCATCAAGTAAATCATTTTTAGCATTTGAAATGGTTCCTAAAATAGAACGTTCATTCCACTTTTTAGGATCCAGATTAAGTTGCTTCAAAATGCGTTTCATCAAGGTTCGTTGCTCACCTGGATCAATGATGGTAAAATTACGATTGTAGCCTATATGATCCGCTTCACGCCGTAAAATCCGTACACACATGGAGTGGAAAGTTGCAATCAATGTGTCCTTAGTAGCTGGATTTAAAGCCAAGGCCCTTTCTTTCATTTCATGCGCAGCTTTATTGGTAAAGGTGATGGCTAATATATTCCATGGGTTCACGAATTTTTCATCAATGAGGTAAGCCATTCTGTGGGTTAAAACCCGTGTCTTACCGGATCCCGCTCCTGCCATAATGAGTAAGGGACCTTCGGTTGTTTGAACCGCCTGAGCCTGTCGATCATTCATTCCATTTAATAAAGGATTCATGTTTTCTCCTCAATTTTTTCCTTAACATCTCTTTTAGTAACCCTAAAATTATATCACGTTTCTTTGTAAAATAGCAAAGGAGATCTCAAATACCTCTGAGAAGATTTGTCCCTTTTTAGCGATAAGCGGCTCATAATGATAACGGTTTCTCAAAAAATTCCTTATTATTCCTCTATTTTGATTGACTTCATTCGTATTTTCCGGTATGATAGACATAATTTAATAAACCGAATGATGTCATGCAGGAGAAGAAAGTTATTTCGCCGAAGGAGTTATACTCTCAGGTGTCCACCTATTGGACGGGACTGTTTGATGGACGGACTTCTGGAGAGACCTTATTAGGCGCCGAAGGGGCAAGGCAAACTGCTCAATCTCTCAGGCAAAAGGACAGAAGATAAGATAGAAAAACCATTAAGTCAACACTTAGTCTTTTTGCGTTTGCTATATTATCATTGCTTCAGAAGTTGTCTCTCAGAGATAGCTTTTTTCTTTTGCCAACTTCGATAATTTAGGAGAAACAAATGATTACAATCGCTAAACTAATGGATGATTTTGTATGGGGACCGCCCTTGTTAATCTTACTGGTTGGTACTGGTATTTACCTTACGAGTCGTTTAGGCCTCATCCAAATCTTAAAACTACCGAGAGCTTTTAAACTTATTTTTTCAGATGATGATGGTCACGGAGATATTTCATCCTTTGCTGCCCTTGCAACCGCACTTGCCGCTACCGTTGGTACAGGAAATATTGTCGGAGTCGCCACTGCTATCAAATCAGGCGGCCCTGGAGCGCTCTTTTGGATGTGGGTAGCTGCTTTTTTTGGAATGGCGACTAAATATGCCGAAGGAGTATTAGCTATCAAATATCGTACGAGAGATGCCAATGGTCATATTTCTGGTGGACCTATGTACTATATCGTTAACGGTATGGGACAAAAATGGAAACCGTTAGCTATTCTTTTTGCTGTGTCAGGTATTCTGGTAGCCCTCTTTGGCATTGGTACCTTTGCTCAAGTCAATTCCATTACTTCCTCTCTAGGGCACAGCTTTGGCTTATCACCACAGGTTGTTAGTATTATTTTGGCTATATTTGTTGCTGCCATTATTTTCGGAGGTATCCATTCTATCTCCAAAGTAGCTGAAAAAGTCGTTCCTTTCATGGCTATTTTCTATATTCTTTCAAGTTTGGCTGTTATTTTTATACATTATCAGCACATTGTTCCCGTTATTCGTTTAGTGCTCCAATCCGCCTTTACACCAACTGCTGCTATTGGAGGATTTGCAGGTAGTATGGTTAAAGATGCTATCCAAAAAGGGATTGCACGCGGGGTTTTTTCAAATGAATCTGGACTAGGCTCTGCTCCTATTGCAGCAGCGGCAGCTAAAACCAACGAACCAGTTGAACAAGGATTAATTTCGATGACAGGAACCTTTATCGATACCATTATTCTTTGCACTTTAACAGGATTGTCAATCCTAGTCACTGGGCAATGGACTGGTCCTTTAGAGGGAGCACCTTTAACGCAATCTGCCTTTGCTTCAGTTTTTGGAAATTTAGGAACTTTTGGACTGACCTTTTCCCTTGTTCTTTTTGCTTTTACAACAATCTTAGGTTGGAGCTACTATGGTGAACGCTGCTTTGAATTTCTCTTTGGTATTACTCACCTAACTTACTTCCGTATTGCTTTTGTGTTAATGGTAGGTCTTGGTGGATTCCTCAAATTAGAGCTTATTTGGATTTTAGCTGATATCGTGAATGGTTTAATGGCACTCCCTAATCTTATCGCCCTTTTAGCCTTATCTCCTGTAGTCATCCATGAAACAAAACATTACTTTCTCAAGCATCAATTCAATCAGTAACACCCAAACCTGCCTAGCCTTCTTTCATCTATTTCAAAGGGGCTAGGCTTTTTAGTTCAGCTAGTTTTTATGGTATAATACGGTATTGATATCAAAGGAGTAACCATGACACAAGACCCCATTGAAAACTTAAAATTGGCCAAAAGAGGACCAATTGTCAGCATTATGGCCTATCTGTTGCTAAGCATTGCTAAGTTATTAGCTGGCTATCTGCTCAACGCTAGCTCGCTGATTGCTGATGGCTTTAATAATTTATCAGATATTGTAGGAAATGTAGCTCTTCTCATCGGGCTTCACCTAGCTAGTCAGCCTGCTGATTCCAATCACAAATTTGGCCACTGGAAAATTGAGGATCTCTCAAGCCTTATCACCTCTTTCATTATGTTTATTGTTGGTTTTCAGGTCCTTATCCAAACCATACAAAGTATTTTTAGTGGTGAGCAGACACCGATTGATCCTATCGGTGCTATTGTTGGTATCCTCTCTGCTCTCATTATGCTTGGGGTATATACTTTCAATAAACGGCTTTCCAAGCGTGTTAAATCAAGCGCCCTTGTTGCTGCCTCCAAAGACAATCTGTCTGATGCAGTGACTTCTCTTGGAACTTCTGTTGCCATTGTAGCAGCTTCATTAAAACTTCCTATTATTGATCGTCTGGCTGCTTTGATTATTACTTTTTTCATTCTTAAAACCGCTTTTGATATTTTCATGGAAAGTGCTTTTAGCCTATCTGATGGCTTTGACAGCCGTCATTTAAAGAAATACGAAAAAGCTATTCTAGAAATTCCTAAAATTGTTGCTGTAAAATCTCAACGAGGCCGAACCTATGGGAGCAATGTTTACCTTGACATTGTTCTTGAAATGAATCCTGACCTTTCTGTTTACGAAAGTCACGCCATCACCGAACAGGTTGAGCAATTACTCAGTGATCAATTCGCTATCTATGATATTGATATCCATGTGGAACCAGCCATGATTCCCGAAGACGAGATTTTTGATAATGTCGCCAAAAAGCTCTACCGCTACGAAAAATTAATTTTGAGTAAGGTTCCTGACTATGACCACTACATTGCTAAGTCTTTCCAACTGATTGATGCGAATGGCCAAACAGTTAACTATGAACAATTTTTGAACCAAGAAATTTATTATCCAAGTAACTTCAAGCATTTTCAGATTGAATCCATTAGTCAAAAAACGATGTTGGTGACCTACCAGTTAAATGGCAATTGCCATACTAGCATCTGGAGACGTCATGAAGTTTGGTGTCTACTCTTCCATCAAATCACTCCTATTCAACAAGAGCAGCGCCTAAAACGCCATTATCGAATTGTAAAAGGATAAACAGATAAAAAAACACTAATCTGGTGATTAGTGTTTTTTTTCAGTTACCTTGTATGGCTTCTTGCTAATACGACTAACAAAGGAAGGAATCATATAATTTCTAATCGACCATTTGTAGAAACACAAAAAGATATTATCGTCTCTTTTAGTTTTGGATTTGAGTTGTAGCAACGTCTTCTCCAAACCATTTTTGAGAAACGGCTTGGAACTCACCATCTTGATACATTTTTTTCAAGGCTTCATTAATTTTCTTCTGCAAGGTCTTGTCTTCTTTTCTAAGCCCTACCGCAAACTGTTCATTGTCAAATCCGGTCGAGACCAGTTGGTAATCATCTAACTGATTTTCTTGCTTTAGGTAGTAGTTAGCGTAAACTTTATCAATGAGTAAACCATCAATACGATTCGTTTTCAGATCAATAAAAGCTTGCGTAAACGTTTCATACTGAGTCGCATCTTGGTCTTTAACCAAATCTTTTAAGACTTTAGGATGTCTTGTCAAGGCATCATAACCAGACGATCCGGATTGGGCTCCTAGAACCTTATTTTTCATATCAGAAGTGTCAGTAATTCCAGATGTTTTTTTAACCACAATCACTTGCTCATTTTTCATATAAGGAATAGTAAAAGCTACTTTAGCCTGACGTTCCTTCGTCATAGAATAGCCATTCCAAATCATATCGATTTTACCATTTTTTAACTCGGCTTCTTTCAAATCCCAATTAATAGCTTGAAAATTAACGGTAATGCCATATTGCTTAAAAACTGCCTTAGCTAAATCGATATCAAACCCCTTATTGTCTCCACTCTCATCTTTATACCCCATCGGAACAAAGGTATTGTCGAAACCTAAAGTAATGGCTTTTTCTTTTTGGTATGTTTTCCAAGCATCTCCTGATTTTGCGGTTTTATTAGCTGTTCCGCAAGCTACTAACAGTAAACTAATAGCTGCTAAGAAAACGATTCTTATACTTCTTCTCATGGTCATCATATCGCTCCTCTTCTATTTAGGATTAACCCTAATAATACGATCTGAGATAGCTTCGGCAAAAACAAGATCGTGAGTGACTACAATTTGAGTTATTCCCATTTCACGGTTTTGAATAATCAAGGCTTCTACCGTCTGACGTAATTCTGGATCTAGAGCACTGGTCGGTTCATCGTAACCGATAATTTGAGGATCAATCATCATGGCTCTTGCCAAAGCAACCCGTTGTTTTTGACCTCCAGATAACGAATAGGGATAAACTTGGGCATGTTCTTTTAATCCTAAACGTGCCAGTAAATCCAAAGCCTTTTCTTTAGCGTCAGCCTTTTGCTTGCCCATTGTAATTGTTGGAGACAGCGTTAGGTTGTCTAAAACGGTAAGATGAGGAAACAATTGAAAATCTTGGAAAACAAATCCAAGCAAGTTACGATTTTCCAAATGATCAATACCGACATCTTCTCCATTGTAAAAGACTTGACCTGAATCAATAGATTCAAGACCAGCCAACATCCGTAAGAGTGTTGTCTTACCGCCACCTGATGGACCTACCAAAGAGAGCACTTCTCCGTCTTGAACGGTTAGATTAAAGCCATCAAAAATGGTTTTTTGACCAAACTGTTTGGAAATATTTTTGAGTTCTAACATGAAGCCTCCTTACTGATAATAATTAAACCGTTTTTCAACTTGTTTTGAAATAATCGTGACCAGTCCAATTAAAAGCAAATAGATAAGACCAGCAATAAACATAGGGGCTAAGGTTGCATCCCTATTGGCTGCCGTCTTACTTGCTAATAAAAGATCTCCTACACCGAGTACATAGACAAGGGAAGAATCTTTGACCAAATTAATGACTTCATTGAAAACACTTGGTAACACAATTTTAAACACTTGAGGCAAAATAATATAACGAATGGTTTGAAGAGGTTTTAACTTTAATACTTTAGCTGCTTCATATTGACCTTTTGGAATAGCCTCAATCCCACCTCTAAAAATTTCAGCAAAGTAGGCAGCATAATTCAAAGTAAACGCCAAAATAGCAGCTGGCATTCGATCAAAACTAATCCCAACACTTGGCAAAACATAATAGAAAAAAATCAATTGAAGCAGTAATGGTGTCCCTCGCATCATCCACACGTATAGGGTCAAAAACCACTGTAGCGGTTTAAAGGGAATCTTCATCAAGAAAGCTAAAATAGCCCCTAAGGGGATAGAAAGAATGATAACAATAAAGAATACTTGTAAGGTCACCAAGGCACCATCTAATAAGCTGGGTAAAACTTGCTGAATATAGGTCATTTTGCCTCCTAAAACTGAATATTTTACTATTATACCAAATTTGAACGTATTTGGGGAGAGATTTTTTTATAAAAATACAACCAGATCAGCTGGTTGCGTATTATTATTAGATTTTCTTGACAAATTCTGATTTCAATTTCATCGCACCAAACCCATCAATCTTACAATCAATGTTATGATCACCTTCCACCAGGCGAATATTTTTAACACGAGTCCCTTGTTTCAGGTCTTTTGGAGCACCTTTAACTTTTAAATCTTTAATAACAGTAATAGTATCGCCATCAGATAATCGAACACCATTGCTATCTAAAACAACAAGTCCTTCTTCTTCAGTCGCTTCCTCACCTGGTGTCCACTCAAAAGCACACATAGGGCAGATTAATAAATGGCCATCTTCATAAACGTATTCGGATTGGCATTGCAAACAATTTGGTAATGACATCTTACTCTCCTAAAAAATTTCTTAATGGTATCATTTTACTTTAGAATGCTGGTTTTGACAAGTTGAATACGTTATCATATTTGCTTTTTCTGTCCTCAAATAAGGTTTCATTTCCCTTTTTACTGCCTTGATGATGATTAGGTAAAAAATAAGGCAATCACTAGCTAGTGACTACCTTATCATGGTTAACCCTCATTACTCCACTGTAACAGCCTTAGCTAGATTACGCGGTTTATCAACATCAAGTCCACGTTGTAATGAAGCGTAGTAAGCAATCAGTTGAGTTGGAATTACCATAGCAATTGGCGCCAAGAAAGGATGAACCTTATTGACAATAATGTCATCTCCCTCACGGTCAAGCCCTTCTTCCACAATTGTTAAAACATGAGCCCCACGAGCAGCAACTTCTTGAATATTACCACGCGTATGAGAAGCAACCAACTCACTAGATGAAATTAAACCAATGACTGGAGTTCCCTCTTCAATTAAAGAAATGGTGCCATGTTTCAATTCACCAGCCGCAAAGCCCTCACATTGAATATAAGAAATCTCTTTTAATTTCAAAGCAGCTTCCATCGCAACGTAATAATCATTGCCACGCCCGATGTAAAAAGCATTACGAGTAGTAGCTAACAAAGCTTCTACTTTTTCTGCCACAACGTCTTTTTCTGTCAAAGTCGCTTCGATAGATTGAGCTACTAATGACAACTCATGAACCAAATCAAAGTCAAGAGCTTCTGACTTACCATTCGCCTCACCAACTGCCTTAGCTAAAAAGGCAAGAGCAGCAATTTGTGCAGTGTAAGCTTTTGTAGACGCAACAGCAATTTCAGGTCCAGCATGAATCAACATGGTGTATGTTGCTTCACGTGACAAGGTTGATCCTGGAACGTTAGTTACTGTCAAACTCGGAATGCCCATAGCATTTGCCTTAACCAAAACTTGACGACTATCTGCTGTTTCTCCTGATTGGCTTAGTAGGATAAACATCGGTTTCTCGCTCAGTAAAGGCATGTGATAACCCCATTCAGAAGCCACTCCTAACTCAACTGGTGTATCTGTCAATTGCTCAAGCATCATTTTAGTTGCAAAACCGGCATGGTATGAAGTCCCTGCAGCTAAAATATAAAGGCGGTCAGCCTCTTGGATAGAGGCAATGATAGCTGGATCAACTTGCACGTTACCCATTTCATCTGCATAAGTTGAAATTAATTTACGCATTACAGTTGGTTGCTCATCAATTTCTTTTAGCATATAGAAGGGATAAGTCCCTTTACCAATATCAGATAAGTCTAATTCAGCAGTGTACGAATCTCGTACCAGCTCTTTACCATCGTAGTCTGTAACAGTTACCTTATCTTTGGTTAAAATAACCAGCTCCTTATCATGAATTTCCATAAATTCACTGGTTTCACGAATCATGGCCATAGCATCCGAACAAACCATATTGTAACCTTCACCAAGACCAATCAACAATGGTGACTTGTTCTTAGCCACATAGATAGTATCTGTATTCTGGCTATCCATTAAGGCAAAGGCATAGGAACCTTCGATAATTCCTAGAGCTTTTTTAAAGGCTTCTAACACTGATAATTGCTCTTCTTCTACAAACTTTCCGATTAGATGTACCGCAATCTCAGTATCTGTTTGACCCTTGAAATCATGGCCAGCCAAGTACGTTGTTTTGATGTGGAGATAATTTTCGATCACACCATTGTGAACAAGGACAAAACGTCCTGTTTGTGACGTGTGAGGATGGGCATTGTCTTCTGTTGATTGACCATGAGTTGCCCAACGTGTGTGACCAATCCCTGTTGAACCAGCAACATCTATGCCAATCTTAGCACGCAAATCCGCGATGCGCCCAACTGATTTAATTAAGTTTGTTTGATTGTCATTAGCCACAAAAATACCTGCTGAATCGTAGCCACGGTATTCAAGCTTCTCAAGACCTTGCATTAAAATATCTGTTGCGTTACGGTTCCCAATAACTCCAACAATTCCACACATTCTAGTTACCTTAGTAAGTTCCCTTACTACTTTCTTTCAAAATTCAATTAATTGGTATAGTCCTTAGATACCAATAAAAATATTATGTTTACAGTATATAACATCATTAACTACTTGTCAAACACAAAATTGGTATAGTCTAATCGACAGATTATGAATTAAAAAAGAGAGCAGTTAGTTAACTACTCTACTTCTACAAATCCAAAATCGCTGAGAGGCAAAACTCTAAAGGTCACTAAGCCTTTAATCTGTGAGGCATCTATTAACCCAAAGCGACGACTGTCATTCGTATTTTTCCGGTTATCATTTAGAAGAAGATATTTTCCTTTAGGAACCTTTTGATACTTATCACCAGTAATAGTTGAAATTGTAAAATCTTCAGTGTATAAAGTTCCAAGAGGAGCGTTATTCAAGTAACGTGTCTTCATCTTTTCAAGATAGGCTTGTGATTCCACCATATTATTGAGGTAAAAAATATCATCCATATAGGTGACACTATCTCCCTCGACAGCAACAACACGACTCACATAATCTTTTTTATCAACCCTGTAAACCACAAAATCTTTGTATTTAGGTTGAATGTTTTTCTTAATAGTGATTAAATCACCATTCTTCAAATAAGCATTGGCCGTTGCTGGGGTCACCTTAAAGGTTGAGAAAACAAAAATTCTCAACAAAATGGCGCCAATAATCACAATTAATAACAATAATATATTTCTTATAAAATCTCGCTTTACCATATTAACTCCTAGTCTATTCTCTTATTATACCATGTTATAGATCAGAAAAAAAGCAGACAATTTCTAAGATAAAAGAGTATGCATTGTTAGGGTAACATTTCTCTTCCTATAAAAAAGAGGTTAGAAGAAAACTCTTCTAATCCTCGATCAGTTACTTTAATAAACTTATTTTACAGTACGAACACGCATTGTGTTTGTTCCACCAGTACCAACTGGAACACCTGCAACGATAACAATGTTATCACCAGATTGAACCAAACCAGTTTCAAGAGCCACACGTTCTGCTACTTCAAACATGTCGTCAGTAGATGCAGGTTTTTCAGCAAGAACTGGAATAACACCCCAGTTAATCATCAATGCACGTTGTACTTTTTCATCAAATGTTACAGCTAAGATGTCCGCATCTGGACGGAATTTAGAAATCGCACGTGCAGTATTACCAGTTTCGGTAATTGTAACCACAAGTTTGATGTCCATTGAATGAGTTGCATCTTTAACCGCTGAAGCAATCACATCAGTTTTGTTTGTACGTGGGAATGCAGATGAATCTAAACGACCATATTCGTTAAGAAGAGTTTGTGCATTACGATCAATAGTCGCCATTGTACGAACAGATTCAACTGGGTATTTACCATTAGCTGACTCTCCTGAAAGCATTGTTGCATCAGTACCATCGATAACAGCATTGAAGACGTCAGATACTTCAGAACGTGTCGCACGTGGTTTTTCAGTCATTGTTTCAAGCATGTTTGTTGCTGTGATAACTGCTTTACCAGCTGCATTCACTTTAGTGATAATCATTTTTTGGAAAACTGGAACCATTTCAAATGGTACTTCGATACCCATGTCGCCACGTGCAATCATGATACCATCAGCAGCTTCGATGATTTCATCAAGATTATCGATACCTTGTTGGTTTTCAATCTTAGCAAATAATTGAACATGGTCGTTACCAGTTTCGCGACAGATTTCACGAACTTCCTCAACGTCTTTGGCTGTACGAACAAATGAGATTGCAATAAAGTTAAGTCCTTGTTCAAGACCAAAACGGATATCAGCATTGTCGCGTTCCGCAAGTGCTGGGAAAGGAATTTTAGTGTTAGGGATATTAACACCTTTTTGTTTAGCAATAATACCGTCGTTTTCTACTTCAACGATAAATTGACGTGTTGCGATATCTTTGTCGATCACTTTCAAACCAAGCTTACCATCATCGATAAGAATAGTATGACCTACTTCTACTTCATCGTAGATGTCAAGGCTACCAGCAACGTTCAAAGCAATAACATCGCGAGTTGATTGAATACCTTGTGTAGTCGCTACACGGATTTTTTCTCCAGTAACATAGCTGAACTCTTTAGCATCGTCTGCAAATAATTCAGTACGCATTTCAGGACCTTTAGTATCCAAAAGGAAACCAACTTTTTGACGAGCAATTTCTTCTGCAAGGCGAACAGTTGCCATACGGTCACCTTGTTCTTTGTGGTCACCGTGTGAGAAATTGAAACGGAAAACATTCGCACCAGCTTCAATTAATTCAGCGATTTTTTTTGCTGATTCTTCAACATCAAGTTGACCAGCCCAGTAGCCATCTTCTCCGTATTTTTTACCACCACGGATTTCAACCGCAGGACCAAGTGTTGCAACGATTTTTACGCGTTTATTCATTTTACTCTGAAACTCCCTTATTTTTTTGTCAATAATTGACGATTTAACAATTTTAACTAAACTTATTGTGACAATGAACGGTTCAAAGCTGCAAAGTCTAAACGAGCTTTGTGTGGATTATTAACAATAATCTTGCCTTCTTCAGTCAAGCTGAACAAAGCACCTTCTTCTGCAGTACCAAGGATTGGGCTTTCAACAAGTTCTTCATTGTGAATACCAACAGCCAAACCACCTTTGCCTTCTTTAAGTAGCTCAACGGCATGTGAACCCATCCAAGAAGCAATGACACGGTCACGAGCAGTTGGTGAACCCCCACGAAGAATGTGGCCAAGATTTGTCACACGAAGGTCACTCTTATCACCAGCTTCTTTAAGTTTTTGAGCAAAAGCTTCACCACTCATAACACCTTCAGCTAAGACGATGATGTGGTGATTTTTACCTTTGTGTTCAAAATCATATTGGATTGTTGATACTACTTTTTCAATATCAAACTCTTCTTCTGGAACGATGATTTGATCAGCACCACTAGCAATACCTGCCCAAAGAGCAATATCACCCGCATTGCGACCCATCACTTCAACCACAAAAGTACGTCCGTGACTTGATGAGGTGTCACGAAGTTTATCAATAGCTTCGACTGCTGTGTTAACTGCTGTATCAAATCCGATAGTGTAGTCAGTTCCCGCAATATCGTTATCGATTGTTCCTGGGATACCTACCGCTGGGAAACCGTGCTCTGTCAAGCGCATAGCACCATGGTAAGAACCATCTCCACCGATAACAACAACACCTTCAATACCATGTTTTTTAAGTTGCTCAATACCAGCCAATTGACCTTCAAGTTGAGCAAACTCTGGATAACGAGCTGAGTATAAGAAAGTCCCACCACGTGAAATTTTATCTCCCACTTCTTTTGAACCTAATGGGAAAATATCACCGTCAACCATGCCTGCGTAGCCACGGTTAATACCATAAACTTCCATTCCTTCTGAGATTGCTTTACGAACGACTGCACGAATAGCAGCATTCATACCAGGAGCGTCACCGCCACTGGTTAAAACAGCAATACGTTTCATTTTTTGGTACTCCTTTAATTAATTTAACGTTTTTATTATAGCACATTCGTTTGCAAATTACTTCACTATTCGACTATTTTTATCGAAAAACCGTTTTCAAAACGTAGCTATGAAGCTTTTCTTCCAAGGTCGGGTTCAGTTGAACTTGGAGATTAGTTAATTCAATTGTTTCCTTATTTTCTTGATAGTGAATGACAACTGGAGTATTTCCGGGGAAAGCTGCCAAAACTTGTGAAATCTGTGAATCAAACTGATGGTTTTCAACTAATAACCAATATTTTCGGCTAATAGCCATTTGCACTTGCTGACACACCATCTGCAGCCGGTGATCTCTTTCTTTAATTCTACCTTTTAGGTAATAGAGTTCTCCTTCTTTCAGTTGGTCTTTATAAATGGCATATTCTTCTGGAAAAAGGGTGACATCAAGCTTTTTCTTAGTGTCATTAACTGATAGGAACGCCATTTGCTGCCCGCTTGTTTTTGTCCTAATCGTTCTGATGCTATCTACTTGAACCAGTATGGTTGCTTCCTTATCCTTGACTAACTGTGAAATGGGAGTAAAAGCTTGAGTACTTTTCTCCGCAATGTCAATTAAGGGATGCTTACTCATACCAACCCCAATGAGTTCCTGTTCAAAAGAATATTTTTCAGTTGTTGAGTAATCTTCTGTGTCAACCCAGTTAAAGGAAGAGTCCGCAAATAAAGACCCCAGTTCATTGACAAACACTAATAACCCCTCTAAATTTTCTAAAATCTTTTTTCGATTAGGGTCAAAGCAGTCAAATAATCCTATTTTAATTAGGGGTTCCAAAAAGGCTATCTTTTGGTACTTTTCAGGTACTCGGGTCAAGAAATCTTCTACACTGCTAAAGGGTCTCTGTTCAATAATCCAATAAGCAAAATCTCTTGGTAATCCCTTGATGTTTTTTAGTCCCATGTAGATACTATTAGACTCAATTTTATCAGTGTATGGGATACTATTAATAGTAACTTGTGCCACTTGAAAGTTCGATTCTAGAGCGTCTGTAATGTAATCGCTACTAGAGTAATTCATCATGATATCGTAAAAAACCGCAGGGTAGTGAACCTTGAAATATGCTAATTGAAAAGCTAAGGCTGAGTAAGCAAAGGCATGACTACGGTTAAAGCCATAACCCGCAAATTTTTCCATCCGCTTAAAAAGTAACTTAGCTGTTTCTTCGGATCTCCCTAATTGCTTAGCACCTGCAACAAAAGCCTCTTCCATTTTCTGCATTTCAAGGAGATTTTTCTTAGACATAGCACGGCGTAACAAGTCGGCTTTTCCAAGCGTAAAACCTGCATAGGTCTGAGCAATCTGCATAACCTGTTCTTGATAGAGCATAATCCCATAAGTAGACTCTAAAATAGGCGCAATAACAGGATCAATTAAATCTATCTTTTCTTGTCCCTGGCGTCGCTTAATAAAATTCACAGTGTAATCACTGGCGCCCGGTCTATTTAAACTGGTTGTCGCCACAATTTCTTCAAAACGTTGAGGTTTAATGCGTTTTAAAAGATTGATAGCCCCATTTTGTTCGAATTGGAAAATTCCTCTGGTATCTCCTTTAGCAAACAGGGCTAATGTTTGGGAATCTTCTAAGTCAATTGCTGCAATGTCAATTTGTTGACCATACTCTTTAGCAACCTTCTCTTGCATTTTTTGAACAAACGTTAAATTTCTAAGCCCCAAGAAATCCATTTTTAAAAGACCATTTGCTTCAACAGCATTAGCATCATACTGGGTAACCATCATCTCATCACCTGCTTTTAGCGGGATATGATTTGTTAGGTTATCATCACTCATCACAATACCAGCCGCGTGAATAGAGGTCTGTCTTGGATTCCCCTCAATCCGTTGAGCTATAGTAAAAGCCTTTTGAAATTCAACTCGACTATTAATGGTTTGTCTAAAGGAAATATTCTTTTCATACACTGTGGCTAAACTATCTTTAAAACCAATCTTTTTAGTGAGATTAGTTAATTCATATTCTGGAACACCAAACCGCTTAAAAACATCACGAATCGCTTGTTTAGGACCGAAGGTCGAAAAGGTGACAATCTGGGCAGAATGATCACTGCCATACCGATTACGCACATAGCGAAGAAATTCTGAACGGTAGATATCAGGGAGGTCAATATCAATATCAGGCATGCTATAACGTTCTTTGTTTAAAAAGCGTTCAAAAAGCAAATCATGTCGCACCGGATCAATCCCTGTAATTTCCAGAGCATAGGCAACTAAACTTCCTGCGGCTGAGCCACGCCCCATTCCCATATAATAGCCCTTACTGCGTCCAAAACGAAGTAAATCCCACACAATAAGGAAATAATCATCAAAGCCCATGTCAGAAATAACAGTTAATTCATGAGCCAACCGTGTCTGATAAGGCTCGTGCCATAAGCCTTTAGCCACTAAACCTGCTTGAGTCAGTTCTTGTAGTTCTTGTTTAGCGGACTTATCACGATTAAAACGAGGCAATTTTAAGTCTGTATCAAAGTCATAGTGGATTCCTGACACTAAGTCTTCTAAATTCTGTAAAGCTTGGGGGCAGTGTGCTTGATAGAAGGCAGTTAATTGTTGACAATCTCCTAACTCTTGATCACTTTCTACCACAGGGGTCTCCGCCAGACTGAGGTTATCTCGAATAGCATGCAGCATGTGTAGGGTTTCCATATCATCTTGTGCAAAATAACGAGCTGTCTTTAGGGGAATAAACTGCCTCTTAGAATCCATACGAGAAAAATCAGTATACTGATCAACACCGATATAATAATCAAAGGGAACCGCTAATGTATCAGTCCAAACCCTACTAGGAATAATAACCGCTAATCCTTCCAAATGTTGGCAGAGATAGTCCATCTGAAGCTTGCCCGACATTTTTGCCGTGGAAATTTTTAAAAGCTGATGATAGCCTTGTGTATTCTGGGCGATTAAGTTAAGGAGCACCTGCTGCTCTTGATAGACAACCTCTACTTCCAAACCTAAAACAGGTCGAAGTCCATGTTTTTGGCAACCTCTAATAAAATGATAAGCTCCGTAAAGATTATCTCTATCCATAATTCCTATAGTTTGGTAGCCAAGTTGTTTTGCTTGTTCAAAATAGTGACTTAAATCAATCAAACTATCCATAAATGAATAAACGGTTTTGGTATCTAATTGAGCAAACATGAACTTCTCCTTTACTTGTCATATTACCTATTATACTATGAAAAAGCTTTTACTGCTTCTATTTTTCTTTATGCCTATTAACTTACTATTATAATATGAAGAAAACAGCATAAAACTTGACATTTTAGCGTTTTTCCTGTACCATTTATTTAGTACAATTATCTATAATATTTAGAGAGGAGACCACATGTCTTGGAAATTTGATGAAAAATCTCCTATTTATGCGCAGATAGCTCAGCACGTGATGATGCAAATTATCAGCCAAGAAATCAAGAGTGGAGACCAACTCCCAACTGTTCGTGAATATGCTGAAATTGCTGGTGTCAATCCTAATACCATGCAAAGGGCATTTACTGAGCTTGAACGTGAAGGAATGGTTTATTCGCAACGTACTGCTGGCCGTTTTGTAACTGACGACCAAAAGCTAATTGCCCATAAAAGACGCGAATTAGCAATTAGTGAGTTAGAATCATTTGTCAATAACATGACTAAAATGGGATTTGATCGCACCGAAATTATTCCAGTTTTAACAACCTTTTTAGAGGAGGCTTCAGAATAATGGCACAACTATTGCAACTGCACCATGTCTCAAAATCTTACCGAGGAAAAAAAGCGATTGACGATTTGACTGTTGCGATTCCAAGCGGTAAAATCATTGGCTTATTGGGACCAAATGGAAGCGGCAAAACAACCCTTATCAAACTAATAAATGGTCTTTTACAACCAAACAAAGGTGATATCGTCATTGATGGTTATCGCCCATCTGTCAATACCAAAGAAATTATCTCTTACTTACCTGATACCACTTACCTGAATGAAAACATGAAAATCAAGGACATGTTAGATTTCTTTAGTGATTTTTACAAGGATTTTGATAAAGCCAAAGCCACTAGCCTTTTAAGGGATTTGGAATTGGACCCTGAAGACCGATTTAAAAATCTTTCAAAAGGAAATAAAGAAAAAGCTCAATTGATTCTTGTCATGAGCCGTAAAGCAAAACTTTATATTCTAGATGAGCCTATCGGTGGTGTTGATCCTGCTGCTAGAGATTATATCCTTAAAACCATTATTAATAACTACTCTGAAGACGCATCGGTTATTATTTCAACCCATTTGATTTCAGACATTGAACCTATCCTTGACGAAGTGATTTTCTTGAAAAAAGGAAAACTTTGCCTATGTGGAAACGCTGATGATTTGAGACAAGAACATCAGCAGTCTATTGACTCTCTCTTTAGGGAAACTTACAAGGTCTAGGAGGTTAGCATGTTTGGAAAATTATTAAAATACGAATTCAAATCTATCGGTAAATGGTACTTTGCTCTCAACGCAGCTGTTATTGCTATTGCTGCCATTTTATCATTTACCATTAAACAATTTACACAACAGGCTGATAATGCTGGTGCATTTGGAACAGTCATTGATAAAATGCTCCCATTGACCTTATCATTAACTTTTGGTGCTTTAATTGCAGGTTCCCTCTTGTCGACCTTACTGATTATCATTAATCGCTTTAGTAAAAATATTTTTGGTCGTGAAGGGTATTTAACCTTAACACTACCTGTGACTTCTCACCAGATTATTCTTTCAAAATTGGTGGCTTCTTTCATCTGTAGCCTTTTTAATCTGATCATTTTGATTTTTGGAATTGCCATCTTGATCGTGCCAATGGTTGATTTTAAGGATGTTGTGGAAACTCTATCAAAAGTTATCAAGGCCGAATATATTCTCGATAATGCTTTCATTTTAAGTTATCTACTTGTATCATCCCTAGCAAGTATTCTACTTCTTTACTTCGCTATTTCAATTGGACAACTTTTTTCTAATCGTCGTGGATTAATGGCTTTTATCGCTTACTTTGCCTTGATGATCCTCTTTAGCGTAGCAACCACTTATCTCAACTTAAAAGTTTTTGGCTTTGAATCAACTTCAGAAGTCCTCCCCTACAAAGAACATGTATACCTTTATGTTATCATTGTAGAAGAATTTGTTGAGATGCTGATTTGCTACCTAGGCACTCATTTTATTATTAAGAACAAACTCAATATTCAATAATCACTCAAACCTTCCCTTTAGATAGCTACTTAAAGGGAAGGTTTTGTATTTGCTATTAATGCCTAACTTCCGTCAAAGCTATTAAAAAACTACCCCATCATGAAGCGAGGTAGTTTAGCACTGAGACAACATTTATTAACGATGTAGTAGCCATGACACCAAATCTTTACCAAAGATAAAGAGATAGCTATAACCAATAATGGAAATAGGTTTAGTGACTAAGATAATGGTTGTGAACCGCTTTAAAGACATATCTGTTAGGCCTGTAATCATCACCATAATATCCGCCGGAGAAATTGGCGAAGCCATACAAGCAATAAATAACTTTTCATAACCAGGCGTTTCTAAACGACGCTCGTACTTATAAAAAGTCTTTTCATCCATAAAAAGCAAAATAAACTTGCGGCCATACGTTTTTACTAACAAAAAGAGAATCACACTGCCAATTATAATACCAACATAATTGTAAATAAAACCTGCTATTGGGCCAAAAATCAAAAAGCCTGCTACAGTTGTAAGTCCCCCAGGGATGACAGGAAAAACGATTTGAATAATCTGAACCACAATAAAAATAAGTGGTCCCCATACCTTATACTGTTGGACTAAATCTTTTAGTGCATTACTATCATTTAAAATACCTAACTTGTAAAGCCAAAAGGCAAGGACAAAGGATCCAATTAAAGCGAGGATTCCTAAAAGTTTAATGATTTTTTGCCAAGTCTCATAGGCTTTTCTTTGTCGATTCTTCATAGCTTAATCATACCATAAGCTATGATTTTTTGCTATTTCTAAAGAGTTTTGATATAATAAATAAAGTAAGTTATTAATAAACCTTATATTAGGGGTTGTTACGGATTCGACAGGCATTATGAGGCATGTTTTGCGTCCCATCGGCAGATGTAAATTGCCAGTTAAATATAACTGCAAAAAATACAAACTCTTACGCTTTAGCTGCCTAAAAACCAGTTAGCGTGACTTCTACAAGATTGCTTGTGTCCTGTTAGAAGTCTCAAAATAGCAAGCTACGGTTACGAAATTGTCTAATTTCGTGGCAAGAGATTGATAGACTCGCAAACTAATGGCTTGAGTTATGTGTCCTTAGTTTGTTAAATGAAGACATAACCTATGGACGTAGACAAATATGTTGGCAGGTGTTTGGACGTGGGTTCGACTCCCACCAGCTCCATCAATACTTACCGTAAGTAACCATAACTTATTAAAACCTTGTTATATCAAGGTTTTTTCTTTTTATCTTGTTCATAAGTTACCGTAACTTTCTATAAAAGGAAGAACAAAAAGGAATACCTGACATCCTTTAAAAACTTTTTGTTACTGTTATCATCTAACTGAGATATCATTTTCGAGGCCTCCTAGCAGGTTATACTTTAAGCAAAGACTTTTTGAAAGAGGTTTCCATTTCTCCTCAAACTCCTCTTTTTCGGTTTAAAATATGTTATAATGGGTTAAAAGAAAAGAGTTAGGAAATGATTATGAAAAAACACACTGTGCTTAGTTTCTTGATGCTTCCTTTACTTGTGGCATCTTTATCAGCTTGTTCCACCAGTAAAGACAAAACCACTCCTCCAAGCAGTAAAACAACCACTACAGCAGAGGTCCAAAAGGCAGATCATCAAGATGTTCGCGCTAATGTTGAAAAAATAAAACTAGCTACTGCTGCTGCTGAATTTAAGGGTGGTACCAGTCTTGAAGAGCTCATAGCACTTTTTGGACAACCTACTCAACATGAAAAATGGCCCGCAGGAAGTGTGACACTTGATTCCTATACTTGGAAATTTGACCAAGTGACGCTGAATGTTAATCTCTATGATAATAGTAGCATCGTTAAAACGATATCAAACTTTGCTTTTGTGAGGGACTTAAACCTTTCACAAAAAGATTATCAAAAATTAAAAAAAGGTATGTCCTATGAAGCAGTCAAACAAATCCTGACTGAACCAGATAATTACAGCCAAGCTTCTTCGAGTGACAATCAAAGTTTACAGGCCATTTGGATTAGCGGCTTAAAAACCGAAACAAATGGTGCCAATATTTCTCTTGCCTTTGAAAACAACCAACTGACAGAAATGTCTCAGACAGGTCTTGAACCTTAAACAAACAGACTCGACTTTACCAAAGTCAGAGAAAGAGAAATTCTGAAAAAGTTCGTCAACCCTTCTCAATCATTTTGGACATCTAACAAAAAAGCCTATTGTAATAGGCTTTTTTATATGTTTTACTCCACCTTGAGGGAATCGAACCCCCATCTCAAGAACCGGAATCTTACGTGATATCCATTACACTAAAGGTGGTCAATACCTTTATAGTATATCATAAATTTATGAAATGGGGAATGACTTTTCTGACGAGAATATGTAAAAAAGTTGAGGTTTCCCTCAACTTTTTAGATTTATTATAATTCAATATCACCGAAAAGATCAGCCATTGAGAATCCAGTTTGAGTTTCTGGAAGTTCGTAGTCACGTTTTGCTTCACGTTTTGGACGACGTGGACGTGATTGACGTTTTTCTTCTTTGTTTTCGCCTTCAGCTTGAGCTGGACGTTCTTCAAGAGCTTTGATTGAAAGTGATACACGCTCATCAGCAGCATTCACTTCAAGGACTTTAACAGTCACTTCTTGTCCTACTGAAAGAACATCTTTTGGATTTTCAACACGTTTGTGTGAAATTTGTGAAATGTGAACAAGTCCATCGATACCTGGTAATACTTCAACAAAAGCACCGAAGTCAGTCAAGCGTTTAACTTTACCTTCAACAACATCACCTTGAGCAAGTTTTTGTTCAACACCATCCCATGGTCCAGGTGTTGTTGCTTTAAGTGAAAGTGATACACGACCAGCTTCTTCATCGATTGAAAGAACTTTAACTTCAACTTCTTCACCAACAGAAACAACTGATTTAGGTGACACGTTACGTTCGTGAGACAATTCAGTCACGTGAACAAGTCCGTCAACACCACCAAGGTCAATGAAAGCACCAAAGCTTGTCAAACGAGCAACTGTACCAGTAACAACTGCACCTTCTGAAAGTTTAGAAAATACTTCAGTACGAGCTTCTTTAGCTGCTTCTTCAATCACTTCACGACGTGATAGGATGAAACGGTTTTCTGCTGCATCAACTTCTTTGATTTTAGCATCAAATTCTTGACCAACAAATTTTTCTGTGTTGCGAACAAAACGAGTGTCAATCATTGAAGCAGGGATAAATCCACGAAGTCCTTCAAATTCAACTGAAAGGCCACCTTTAACAGCACGGGTACCTTTAACAGTGACAACTTCGCCTTCACGACCAACAAGTTTGTCCCAGGCTTTACGAGCTTCCAAACGTTTTTTAGATACTAGGAAAGTAACTGTATCAGTATCTTTACCTACTACTTGACGAAGAACAAGTACTTCAACTGTGTCGCCAGCTTTAACAAAGTCGTTAATATCAGCATCGCGGTCGTTAGTCAATTCACGAAGTGTCAAGACACCTTCAACACCTGTTCCTTCGATAACAACGTTTGCTTGACCGTTATCAACAGTTAAAACTTCCGCAGTGACAACATCACCAGGGTTCACTTCGCTAACACTGTTTAGCAAATCTTCAAATTCATTCATTCTAAAAAATCCTCCAACAAAAGCTAGCCAATGCTAGCTTTTGATAACAATATATTTTCTCAAGGTAACCCGCAACGACAACAACTCTTATCTTTGACGGTCTCAGACAACATCTGATACCTCTGACTGGGGTAGCTGGATTCGAACCAACGCATGAGGGAGTCAAAGTCCCTTGCCTTACCGCTTGGCTATACCCCAAAATGTCTTTCACAGAAATCTAATCTTTTAATAAATCATCTTTCTGAGATGGAAAGAGAGGGATTCGAACCCCCGAACCCGAAGGAGCGGATTTACAGTCCGCCGCGTTTAGCCTCTTCGCTATCTTTCCGTAACAACAAAAACTATTCTATCATAGTTTTTGTAAGCTGGCAAGTGTTTTTACCTACTTTTAATGATTCAAATTGTAGTTTTCAATGATATTTTCAACCGCTTGCTCAAGGGTTTTAAAGAAGCTATCCACAGTGTCATTTTTTAATACCGCAAATTTCTCATCAAGCTCTGCAATTTCTCCAACAACACGTTTTCCAATCTGCAACTGATAACCGTCAATTTTAGTTTGATTGACTATTACTTTATGATCAATTAATTGAATTTCAATCTTTTTATCTTTTTTACTCATCACTTTACCTCACTTTGTCTATTTTACACAAAATCAAAAAAGCTTGCAAGAGCAAGCTTCATTTTAATCAACTTTTACAATCCAACCTTCTGGGGCTTCAATGTCACCAAATTGGATACCAACTAACTCGTCATACAAACGGCGCGTTACTGGTCCAACTTCTGTTTCACTGTAAAAGACATGCAATTGATCCTTGTACTGGATACCACCAATTGGAGAAATGACCGCTGCTGTCCCACAGGCACCGGCTTCCACAAATTTATCCAATTCTGCGATTGGAACATCTCCCTCAATTGCTGTCATACCAAGTCTTTCTTCAGCTAATTGTAAGAGTGAGTACTTCGTAATAGATGGCAAGATGGATGGGCTAAGTGGCGTAATAAACTCATTATTTGCGGTAATGCCAAAAAAGTTTGCTGCCCCTACTTCTTCAATTTTGGTATGAGTCGCTGGATCTAGGTAAATCACATCAGAGAAGCCAGCTGCTTTAGCAGCTTTACCTGGTAACAAACTTCCTGCATAGTTTCCTCCCACCTTGGCAGCACCTGTTCCGTAAGGAGCAGCACGGTCAAATTCTTCAGAAACAATAAAGTTTGTAGGAGCAAGTCCTCCCTTGAAATAGTTTCCTACTGGCATGGCAAAAATAGTGAAAATATATTCTTCCGCAGGTTTAACCCCAATAATATCTCCAACCCCAATCAATAGTGGTCTGAGATAAAGGGTTGCACCTGTTCCGTAAGGTGGTACAAAGTCTTCATTGGCTTTAACTACTTGCTTAGCAGCATCGATAAATTGCTCGGTTGATACTTGGGGCATCAAGAGACGATCTGCTGTCGCTTGCAAACGGGCTGCATTACGGTCTGGACGGAACAATTGGATTGAACCATCTTTAGTTCGATAAGCTTTTAAACCTTCAAATGCTTGTTGTCCATAGTGAAGTGCTGGAGCGCTTTCTGAGATATGTAAGGTGGCATCTTCTGTTAATTGACCTTTGTCCCATTGACCATTTTTGTAATAAGAAATGTAACGGAACGGCAACTTATGATATTCAAATCCCAGGTTGTCCCAATCAATTGCTATTGTCATCATCGTACCTCTTTTCTACTTTTTTCTATTGTAACTTTTTTTCAATAATTTTCAAGTCTATTTTATTCTTTTACTTTAATGTTCTTAATTTACCATAAAATTAAAAAGAGTTTTCACTCTTTTTAACGTGTTCTAGCTACCAGTACTTCTTGATCCGAAATAGTATCTGAAATAAAGGAGCCATTGCTGGTTCTTTCCGATAACGAAAGCGTTTCTAAAGCAATCTCGTAGGTTTGACCAGTCTTACTAATGACTTCAAGCCTTTGTTGATTAGTTTCTTCTTCAGGTATATCAGTGAACAAATCAAACTGCTCAGCTGAAATATCTGATTGAACGCCTCCGGCCAGAAAAACTCTATGAGGTTTTGCTTTTAGCTCTCGTAGAACTAATAGCCCACGATTAGCACGACTTGTCTGAGGAATATCATCTACAGCCATACGTTTGAGGGACCCCCTCTGAGTTAAGACAAAGAAAGAGTTACTTGTCACCGAAAAAGCGGAAACAAGTTTATCCTCATTTTTCAAGTTAATCCCTTTAACACCAGATGATTTCAATCCTTGAATCGGAACGTCTTGACTAGAGAATCGCAAAGCATAACCATTATAGGTGACTAATAAAAGGTCTTCCATAACAATCGGTGTCAAGGTCACTACACGATCTTTAGCATCTTTTAATTTCACATACTTGGTTGATTTAGATTTATAGGTCCGCCAAGGCGTCAATTCTTGACGTTCAAAACGCTTGGTAAAACCATTTTGTGTGACAGCAAGGTATAGACCTTGGTCAAAGGAAGTCACAATATCTGCGTAGAGAATCTCTTCATCTGTCGCAAAGTTTGAAATGGTTTGCGATAGATGCTCACCGATATCCTTCCAACGTAAATCGGTTAATTCATGGATGGGTCGGTAAATGACATTGCCTAATGTTGTAAATAACAAGAGGTGTTCTGTGGTTTTTGCCTGTTTAACGAAGATGAGGTCGTCATCATCTCTCTTGCCAACTTCTTCCAAACTAGACGCATTAAAAGATCGTGGGCTGGTTCTCTTGAGGTAACCACCCCGTGTCACACTGACAAAAGTTTCTTCCTCAGCAATCAAGCTGGCAGTATCAATCTCAATCGTTTGACTTTCCGCTTGCAGCTCTGATAAGCGAGGGTTGGCGAATTTCTTTTTTACCTCTCTTAATTCACGTTTCATGACGTTATACATGGTTGCTTCATCACCAATAATAGCGGAAAGAGTCGTGATTAATTCTCTCAAATCATTTTCTTCGTTCTGAAGCGTGACAATATCGGTATTGGTTAAGCGATAAAGCTGCAAGGTCACAATGGCCTCTGCTTGTTCCTCGGAGAAATCATAGCTAACTTTCAGATTTTCTTTAGCATCAGCTTTATTATCAGACGCTCTAATTAGAGCGATAATCTCATCTAAGATGGACAAAACACGAATCAATCCTTCAACAATGTGAAGTCGTTTTTCAGCTTTGGCTTTATCAAATTTGGAGCGTTCGATAATAATATCTTTACGGTGACTGATATAGCTTGATAGTATTTTTTGAAGCCCTACTTGACGTGGTGTGAAGTGATCAATGGCAACCATGTTAAAATTATAATTAACTTGAAGGTCTGTGTATTTCAACAAATAATTTAGAATGGTTTGGCTATCTGCATCTTTTTTCAACTCAATAGCTATGCGAAGACCTGTGCGATCAGATTCATCACGTACTTCTACGATGCCTGGGACTTTATTGTTAACACGAACATCGTCAATCTTTTTGACCAAGACTGCTTTGTTAACTTCATAAGGAATCTCAGTGACAATAATTTGTTGTTTACCACCTTTAAGTTCCTCAATTTCCGTCCGAGAGCGAACGACGACACGTCCCTTACCTGTTTCGTAAGCTTTTTTGATTTCGTCAGCTCCTTGGATAATACCTCCTGTTGGGAAATCTGGTCCTGGCAAAAACTCCATTAATTTCTCTAAGCTAGCCTTGGGATGGTCAATCATGTAAACAACGGCATCCATCACTTCAGACAAATTGTGTGGTGGAATATCTGTCGCATAACCTGCGGAAATACCAGAAGACCCATTGACAAGTAAGTTAGGAAATGCTGCTGGTAAAACCGTCGGTTCTTTTTCTGTGTCATCAAAGTTCCAAGCAAAGGGAACCGTATTTTTTTCAATGTCTTGAAGAAGATATCCCGCAATTTCAGACAAGCGAGCTTCTGTATAACGCATAGCCGCAGGCGGATCACCATCCATTGAACCATTATTTCCGTGCATTTCCACAAGAATTTCACGGTTTTTCCAATTTTGACTCATCCGTACCATGGCATCATAAATAGAGGAATCCCCATGTGGGTGGAAATTCCCCATAATATTACCAACTGATTTGGCTGATTTACGGTAACCTTTTTCAAAAGTATTACCATCCTTATTCATTGAATAAAGAATGCGGCGCTGAACAGGTTTTAACCCATCTCTAATATCTGGAAGCGCCCGTTCTTGAATAATGTACTTGGAGTAACGTCCAAAACGCTCCCCCATAATGTCCTCAAGGGACATATTCTGAATGTTTGACATAAGTTCATGATGCACAGGCTATCAAGAAGGACAACTACGATCGTTCAAAAACAACTTAACCGCTGATGTCTTTTATTATGTTAACCTGAGTTCAAATCCTTTCTTAAAAGTTGAAGCAAGAGGAACGTGAAAATCACTCGAAAACCAAGATTTTAGGAAAAAGAGATGTCTTCGATAACGTAAGCCATCGGGAAAACTAGTCGGCCATCTCAAGGTTTACTAAAAAGTGATAAACAGTATCAGTCCACTCTATCAATCCTTCCTGATGGTAAGGTAAATAAAAACATCGTGCTTTAAGTACCTCTGGAATAATAGCTTCAAACAAAGAAGCTTGATCTAGAGGAATAATACACGCCTTTAGAGCATCCAGTGATAGGTGATTTTTAACTTTGGCAGGGTGATAACCATCAAATAAATAATGATCTTGTGCCAAGACCTCCTCATAAGAAAAATGGAAACTAACACCAGGGATAAATAACTCATTTAATTCCCTATCATTTGGTAAATGGCCAATGAGCCTTTCCATAGCCAAACGATAACCTGAGGTAGTATTTGACCACCCCAACATCACATAGTTAAAGTAGTCCGCGGGATCTCCTCCAGCATTTCTACTATCTTTCACTAGTTCCTCAGCCGGACGGTTAAAAGCCTTAACTGCTGATAGGAGTTTTCCCTGACTTAAAGACTGCTATTGCCGTTTTCACCGTACATATATGACTAAGCCAGTCACCATAGACAGCTTTTCCAGAAACATCATAGGTTGAGGCAACCTTCTTATGGCTTGGAGTAAATGGCGGCTTTCTATTATTATGTTTTAAATACTGATTAATTTTTGTTACTATCACTTGATCTTTACAAATGATCTGAGGTTGCCGGTGATTCATCCTCTCATAATGACAAAAAGCAGCTATTTTTTCTAATTCCCAATCCTGGATCATCGGGTAAGATTCCAAAGCAAAATGATAGGTCCCATCCCACTGAAGACTGTATGTGTTTTGCCAAATCACCAATTCCATAAAAGGCCCCCTTTTCACAAGGACATGATTACTAGTTTCACATCGAGATTCTCAGAGACAAAACGACTAAAACACCGTATTTTCTTCTAGGGTAAACTTGACGTTGTCCTCGATCCACTGACGGCGTGGAGCGGCTTTGTCACCCATTAAAACAGAAACGCGTCGTTCTGCTCTTGCTAAATCATCAATAGTAACACGAATAAGGGTTCTGGTTTCAGGATCCATGGTGGTTTCCCACAATTGGTTGGCGTTCATTTCACCTAACCCTTTATAGCGTTGAAGAATGGCTCCTTTACCAAATTCCTTACGTAAATCTTCTAATTCACCATCTGTCCAAGCATAGGATACTTTCTCTGTTTTACCTTTACCTTTTGACATTTTGTAAAGCGGAGGAAGCGCAATATAAACGTGACCTGCTTCCACCAACGGTCGCATATAACGGTAAAAGAAAGTCAGTAAAAGAGTCTGAATATGAGCCCCATCGGTATCAGCATCGGTCATGATAATAATCTTATCATAGTTGATATCCTCGAGGTTAAAGTCAGCTCCCACTCCAGCTCCAATGGTATAAACCATAGTGTTAATTTCTTCATTTTTCAAGATGTCAGCCATCTTAGCTTTTTCAGTATTTAACACCTTGCCTCGCAATGGCAAAATAGCTTGGAATTTACGATCTCTGCCTTGTTTTGCTGAGCCTCCCGCCGAATCTCCTTCGACGAGATACAATTCATTTTTCTTGGCATTTTTGGACTGGGCAGGAGTCAATTTCCCGGATAGTAGGCCCTTGTCTTTTTTATTTTTCTTACCATTACGTGAGTCATCGCGAGCTTTTCGAGCAGCCTCACGCGCATCCCTTGCTTTAATGGCCTTACGCACTAAGTTAGAGGCCAGTTCTCCATTTTCGAGTAAAAAGAAGGTTAATTTTTCAGAAACGATACTATCGACAATCGGTCTCGCTAAGGGACTTCCCAATTTGTCTTTGGTCTGTCCTTCAAATTGCAAGTGCTGCTCAGGAACTAAGATAGACAGTACTGCTGATAGCCCTTCTCGATAATCTGAGCCCTCTAGATTTTTATCCTTTTCTTTTAAGAGATTGGTTTTACGAGCATAGTCATTCATCGCTTTGGTAATAGCTGACTTCAGTCCCGTTTCATGGCTTCCACCATCTTTGGTGCGCACATTGTTTACAAAGGATAAGATATTGTCGGAGAAACCATCGTTATACTGCAAAGCAACTTCGACTTGAAAGTCTTGGTCTTGACCTTCCATGTAAATAACAGGTGTCAAGGTTTCCTTATCTTCATTGAGGTATTCGACGAAATCTTGAACCCCATTTTCATAATGAAACTCTTCAACAATCGGTTCGTCTCCACGAAGATCTGTCAAGCTCATCTTAACGTTTTTCAAAAGAAATGCAGATTCTTTAAGCCTTTCTGCAATGGTATTGAACTTAAAGTCAATGGTTGAAAAAATCTTATCATCAGGCATAAAGGTGACGACAGTTCCTGATTTAGACTTAGGAGCTGTACCAACCTTTTTAAGGGTAGTGACAGGTTTCCCACCATTTTCAAAGCGTTGACGGTACACTGCCCCGTCTCTTGTGATTTCAACTTCTAACCAGGCAGACAAAGCATTGACAACAGAGGAGCCAACACCGTGCAAACCACCTGACGTTTTGTAGCCACCCTGACCAAATTTACCACCTGCGTGGAGAATTGTAAAAATAACTTGAACCGTCGGAATCCCCATAGCATGTTGACCAGTTGGCATCCCGCGTCCACTGTCTGCCACGCTAACTGACCCATCTTTATTAATGACAACTCGAATGTCATCTCCAAAACCAGACAAGGCCTCATCGACAGCATTATCAACGATTTCCCAGATTAAATGGTGCAATCCCGTAGCATCTGTTGAGCCGATATACATCCCTGGACGTTTGCGAACGGCATCTAACCCTTCTAAGACTTGGATAGCATCGTCATTATAGTTATTAATTGTTATTTCTTTCTTAGTCAACACTGACCTCCAGACATTTTCATCTTTTTTATCTTACAAGTTTTTTACCAATTTTGCAAAGTAATTTGCTAATTTTTTCTGAATTCTTTTGAGACGCTAGTTCTTCAATCACTGAATATGGTATAATATGGAGTATGAAATTGATAAATTTTATTTTAATAGCTTATTTACTTGGTTCGATTCCAACGGGTTTGTGGATTGGTCAACGGTTCTATCATATTAATCTTCGGGAACATGGGTCTGGAAATACTGGTACTACCAATACTTTTCGTATCTTAGGTATCAAGGCTGGTTTAACGACATTGGCGATTGATATTTTGAAAGGAACGGTGGCAACCATCCTACCAGTTCTCTTTGGCTTGACCACGGTATCACCTATTGTCATCGGTTTTTTTGCAGTTTTAGGGCATACTTTTCCTATTTTTGCCAAATTCAAAGGCGGGAAGGCTGTCGCGACAAGTGCTGGTGTACTGCTAGGTTTTGCACCTTTGTATCTGGTCTTTTTAGCTTTTGTTTTCTTACTAGTGCTTTATTTATTTAGTATGATTTCTTTGGCTAGCATCACTTCTGCGGTTGTAGCTGTCCTAACTGTTTTGATTTTTCCAGCCCTTCATTTCCTTCTGCCCCACTACGATTGGTTTTTGACATTTATTGTAATACTATTAGCAGCTATTATCATTATCCGACATCAGGATAATATGCGCCGTATTAAACGTCGTACTGAAAATCTAGTCCCTTGGGGATTGAATTTAAGCAGACAAGTGCCTAGAAAATGATTAAGAGCAACTAAAAAGCCTAACTTGAAAAAGTCAGGCTTTTTTCTATCTTTGTCTACTAAGTATTTTGATAAACAATCTCTCCACTTGCAATGGTGTACTTCACAACTCCTTTGAGCTGATTGCCAATAAAAGGAGAGTTACTTGCTTTAGAAGCAAATTGGTCTGTAATGACACGTTCTTCCTTGTCTGAGAAAATTATCACATCAGCTGGGCCATTTTCAGCTAAATAGCCTGCTTCAAACTCATAGAGAGAAGCAGGATTTATAGTCATTTTTTCCAATAGAGACATGAGGGACAGGTGACCTGGTTCAACCAAATGTGTCAAACCTAATGACAAAGAGGTTTCAAGTCCTGTCATACCAGATGGCGCTTTAGTCATGTCCTCAACGGCTTTTTCATCCTTGTGATGGGGAGCATGATCAGTAGCAATGACGGTGATGACACCGGATTTCAAACCTTCTATGACGGCTAAACGATCTCTTTCTGTACGTAGGGGAGGATTCATCTTGGCGCTAGTGCCTGCGGTCAATAAGAGATCCTCTGTCGTTGAAAAATGTTGTGGGGCTACTTCAGCCGTCACCTTGGCTCCTAATTGCTGAGCAAAAGCAACAACCTGCACAGATTCTGCTTTAGACAAATGCTGGATATGAACACGTGCCTGCCTATCATAAGCAATCATGACATCTCTCGCAATCATGCTGTATTCCGCCACACCAGTTGCCCCGCAAAAACGAAAGTGGTCCTCAGCGATGCCTTCATTAAATCCTAAAATTCCGTTTAACTGAGGATCTTCCTCATGCAAAGAAATGAAGGTCTTGTTGGTATTAGCCAAGTCAAAAGCCTCTTTTAAAACCTTTGAACTTTCTAAAGGAATACCATCGTCCGAGAAACTGACTGCTCCTGCTGCCAAGAGAGCCTTAAAATCTGTTAATGATTTCCCATTAAAGGCTTGGGTGACACTGGCATTGGTGTAAATATGAATCTTTTCTTTAGCTGCGCTAGCTAGCACTTCCTGTATAGTTTCGACATCTGAAATGACAGGATTGGTATTAGCCATCATGACAACTGTCGTCACGCCACCTGCTGCTGCTGCCAAGGCTCCTGTGTGAATATCTTCCTTGTGTGTTTGACCCGGTTCCCTAAAATGCACATGAATATCTACTAAACCCGGGGCTACAATGAGGCCAGTAGCATCAATCACTTGAGCTTCTGGGCAATCAATAGCTGGGGCTATCTTCACAATCTGTTTGCCTTCAATCAAGACATCTACCACTTGATCTCGCTGCGATTTTGGATCCATAAGGCGTCCATTTTTAATGAGTAACATGCTCTCTCCTTCTTCTCACTTATCTGTTTTACTCACAAGACTTTAGTCCTCTGTCACAAAAAAAACTGATAGACAGACCTGTCTGCCAATAATATTGAAACTTTGCCCATAGGCAGTTTACCTCAAACCATCTGTCTGATAATCACTAATACTTCTTCCTATTGCAACCAATCAATGCCAATCATACCTTCTTTTTCTAAAATAGCATTTGTTCTTGAAAAGGGTTTGCTGCCAAAAAAGCCACGATAAGATGACAAAGGGCTTGGATGGGGGCTCTCGATGATGTGGTGCTTTGGATTAGTAATGAAGGCTTTTTTCTTCCTTGCATAAGCTCCCCACAAAATGAAAACTACAGGGCTGTCTTTCTCATTCAGCACTTTAATAACAGCATCTGTAAATGGCTCCCATATTAAGCCTGCATGCCCATTAGCCTGACCTGCTGGCACTGTTAAGCAAGCATTCAAAAGCAGAACCCCTTGACTAGCCCAAGTGCTTAAATCATGATGGTCACGAGGACCAATATCATCTGCTAATTCTTTTAAAATATTAATAAGGGATGGTGGAGCAGGAATCTCTTCTGGAACTGAAAATGATAAGCCCTGGGCCTGTTTGGGACCATGATAAGGGTCTTGTCCTAAAATTAAAACCTTGGTTTTTTCCAAAGGAGTGACTTGTAAGGCTTTAAAAACATTTTCTCGTGGAGGATAGACAAGACCGGAAGCATAGGCTTCATCTAAAAAGTGATTGATGCGACCATAGTAATGCTCCGGCAAAAATGATTTGATTTTCTCATGCCAAATTGAATGAGCCATAAGATTCCTTTCTAATCATGTTAGCTTCTAAGTTAAATACGATGTCCTTTTCTATCTAGTTTACCACATTTTAAATAGAAAAACCCTGAAAATATGATATCTCCAGGGTTAATATTCGTTTTTTACAGGATATTAAACAAGTGCTAGCTTATTTTCTAAGAATTCTTGGTAACGTTCTAACAAAAAAGCGATGAGCCAATAAATAAAAGCCACTAAAATATACATGGACATGTAATCCCACTCTCTACCGCCAATAATTTTGGCATTTTGAAAAATATCTGGTACGGTAATCATGGCAGCTAGCGACGAACTTTTAACCATATCAATAATGACATTGCCTAGAGGAGGAACTGCAATTCGAAAGGCTTGAGGAAGAATGATTTTTTTAATCATAAGAGAATATGGTAACCCCAAAGCCTTAGCTGCTTCCCACTGTCCCTTGTCAATAGCTTCTATAGAAGAGCGAAAAACTTCAGAAATGTAGGCAGCACTGACCATAGAAAAACCAAGGTAAGCGCAAAGTAAGGCTGGTAATTCTAAACCATAATAAGGCAACCCGAAATAAAGAACAAAGAGCACCACGATCATCGGCACACCCCGCATGATAGAAATGTAGGCCCTAACAAGATAGTGTAGCAGTGGCTGACGTGACCTTCCTAGTAGGGCAAGGAGCAAACCAAAGACCAGCCCCGTTAAAAAGCTAAGCAACGATATGCCAAGGGTATAAGGTAATCCCGATAACACAAATCCTAAACTATCTTTCATTAACTGGATATTAATCATGTGGTTAGGACTCCTTTAACTTCAAGCATTAGTTAACGTCTTTCGTATCAATGACGGGAATTTTCATGTCTTTGCCAAAAGGTTTTGTCAGATCTTGACCAGCATAGTAGGTTTCAGAGATTTTCTGCAAGCTACCATCTTTTTTCATGTCTTTAATAACAGCATCGATTTTTTTCTTAAGGCTGTCATCTTTTTTGCTCATGATAATGCCTTGTTCGGTTGGGTTGTACTGAACATCACTCATTTTGACGTTTAAGTTTGGATTTTGAGAGAGCATATAATCTACAAATAGTTTTTGAGCTGGGTAGTCATTTGGAATGAAATCTGTTCGACCATTGGCCACATCGTTGAGGTAAACATCTCCTGTAACATTATCATAGGTTACGAGTTTGGCTCCCTGCTTTTGCGCTACTTTCATGTATTCTGTTCCAGAAGCACCAGCTGCTTTTTTACCTTTCCAGTCGCTAAGATCTTTTTTAGACATATTTGAGCTGCCATCAGCACGCACAATCATGCCTCCTACTCCATATTTATACGGCGTCGAAATATTATATTTTTTCTGGCGTTTTGGGGTAATGTCAAAGTTATTAAGGGAAATATCCACGCGGCCACTATCAACTGAAGTAAAGGCTTGATCAAAACCAGTTTCAACAAACTTAACTTTAACATCAAGACGTTTACCGATTTCTTTGACCATATCTACTTCATAACCCACTAATTCATTGTCGTCATTATAAAAAGAAGTAGGTTGATAGGTTCCAGGAGTGGCTACTTTGAGCACACCTTTTTCTTTGATAGCGTCCCAACTTGATTCTTGAGATTGATGTGACGCACAGGCAGTCAATAAAAGGCTGGCAAGTCCGATAGACAATAAGGTAACTGATTTCTTCATAATAACTCCTTTAGTAAGATAAACTATAGTATAACACTCAAACTATTTGATAGTTATTGGTAACGCTCACAAGGTTACAAAAAGTACTCTATAATAGGTCAACTGTTTTATAAGATTATTATTGAGGAGTCTTCAATAAACCCGCCACCTCAAACTGCTCTGCAATTCCTAATAATAGGTCCTCTCTACCTTTAGCAGCAAGCATTTGAATGCCCATTGGGAGACCTTCTTTTGTTTCGTAAGTGGGCAAACTGATCGCTGGCTGACCCGTTAAATTAGGGAGAGCTGTGTAGGGGTTAATGGCCAAACTCTTCTCAAACATGGTTTCTACCAAATTGAATTGCTCTTCACTACTGAAGGTTTCAGCTTGAGCCAATCTAGCCATGAGTTGCGAATCTGGCACAAGTTCCCCGTGTTTAGGGGCTGGTGTATTGGTGGTGAAGGTCAGCAATAGGTCGTAGGTCTCATGAAAGGTTGCCATGGTTGCACTGTAAGCGTCCCATTTTTGAAGGACCTGTGAGTAACGCCAAGCAGGGATGTCTTTACCTGATTGGTAAATAGCCCAGGTCATGGTTTCCATATCGTCTTTGGTCATCGGGCGTCCAAAAGCAGTTTCTATACCAGCAAACATAGCAGCCGTTTCCACACTATTCATAATGTAATAATGACGAATCACTTCTGTCATGTTTACAGGAAACTCTTCCAATTCAACTAGCTGATGTCCTTGTTCAGTTAGCCAAGCTACAGCTTGTCTTAAAGCCTCGGAAGTATCTGCTGATACGGGCCTACCGTCAATTAGCCGTTGGTAAAACGCAATTTTTAAAGGACGCTTTAGCGGCTCCTCAATCGTTTCTTTGGCTAACTTTGCAAGAGGAAATGGACTTTCCATTTGTTCCATCTGTAAATGGTAAAGCAAGCGTCGTGTATCTCTAACTGATTTGGTCAAGGCGAAATGAACAGATGCTCCTTGCCAGCCTCGATAAGAACCAGGCCCAACAGGTATGCGTCCACGACTAGGCTTCAATCCAATTAAACCATTAAACGAGGCTGGAATCCGAATAGAGCCACCCCCATCACTGGCCGGTGCTAGTGGACTAATCCCAGATGAGACCAAAGCTGCTGCCCCACCTGACGAACCACCAGCATTGCGCGTTTTGTCATGAGGTAATGAGACCGGTCCATTGAGCCGACTATCACTAATATTTTTAAAACCAAATTCAGGTGTGTTGGACCGTCCTAAAATAATAAATCCCAAGTCTTCTAACCTATTCACGAATAAATCCGTTTTAGTCGCATGATAGTCCTTGAATAGCTTAGAACCTGATGTTGATAAGTCTCCCTTCAATTCTTGGCCCAAATCTTTCAAAAAAATGGGAACTCCTGCAAAAGGCTTACCTGAAAAATCCCTTTGTTTGGCCTCTTCTAGAGCTGCTTCAAAGCATTCTGAGGTAATAGCATTTAAGGTAGGATTTAATTCTTTTGCTTTGTGAATGGCTTGACTGACCAGCTCTAGGGGGGTGATTTCCCCAGTTTGAACTGCCATAGCCATAGCCGTTGCATCATGATAAGTCATGGTAACTCTTCCTTTCTGACATTGTCTTATTAAAACATCCTTTTTTATTAAAACACAAATCTCATCAAACCACCATTAAAAGGCTAGGAGCAGTCCTTCTTACCTGATATCAGCTAATTCATTACAACTCAAAAAGGACTGCCATACGGCACTCCTTTTTGACTATCTTTCTCGAGGCGATTTTAAAACGGTCCAATAGTAGGCCACCTCTTGGTAACCTTGATGTTCATACATGGCACGATTTTCTTCTTCGGAAATCAAAATCACCTTCTGATAATCCTGACTAGCTCGGTACTGCAGATTTGTTCCAATACCGCGTCCTCGATAGGTTTCTTTCACATAAAAGTCATCCATTTCAATATAATCGCCACATTCCCAAGCTGTGATGTCCCCTACAATACTACCTTTATCAAGAGCAAGGTAAATAGCAGAGCCCTCAGCCCTTAGGTAACTTTCATTGTAAACTTGCATTTGATTAGCATAGGTTTCGCCATAGTCAAGGTATCCCTCATATTTATAAGCCAGATAATCTGAGAAAGTGGCCTCTGAGAGTGGCTCAATGCTAATAGAATCACTATCATGCCAAGTTAGATTTAAATGATCACGTCTATTAGTAAAGATGAGGTGTTTCTCAAAGTCAAAGCCTTTTTCTTCTAAAAAAGCTTTTAGGTCAGCAGGCAGTTCCTGATTTTCTGCAAAAAAGACAAAAGCATAGTCACTGTCATAATCTTCCTGTTCCTTGGCTAAATAAGCTAAATCCTCTTTTAATTCTACAACAGTAGGCATACGATAGTAACTAAGGTAATTTGAAAAATAACGTTCTGAGGTAGTGGGATTTTTATAATGGTGGAAGCGTTCTGTTTTCTGATAAACAGGTTCTCCCGCTTCCAGTAGAGCTTTATAAGACATAGTGCATTCCTTTCTGTAAAGCAGGGAGATTAACGATAGTTTACCCTTGCCAATTTTCCTGGTCTTCTTTGAATTTTTGAAGTAGCTGCAGGCCATCAGCAGTAATGTAGCCTTTTTCTTTTGCTACTTGGATTAAGTCACTGTAAGTTGACAAGGTAATCAGTTGCACCCCTGCTTCTTCAAAATTCTGACTAGCTTTTGGTAACTCATAAGTGAAAATTGCAACCACTCCCAAAACGTCTGCTCCCTCACGTTTAGCGGCTGCAACTGCATCTAGTACCGACCCACCTGTTGAAATCAAATCTTCAATAATAACCATTTTTTGACCTTTCAAGACTCGCCCTTCAACCTGGTTCCCAGCACCATGATCTTTAGGTTTGCTGCGGATGTAAGCAAAAGGAAGTGACATCTTATCAGCAATAATAGCTCCGTGGGGAATTCCTGCTGTGGCTGTACCAGCGATGACCTCAACTTCTGGGAAATGGGCCTTAATAGTGTCCACAAAACCATTTTCAATAAGGTTGCGTGTCTCAGGATAAGATAGGGTGATACGATTATCAGTGTAAATAGGGGAATTGATCCCAGAGGCCCAAGTAAAAGGATTCTCGGGTTTTAAATAAACAGCTTGAATATCAAGTAAATCTGCTGCAATTCGGCTTGCTAATGTCATCTTTTCATCTCCTTGTTATGCGTTCGTTTTTTCCATGTCAACTCATCATTATGTGTTGGCTTAACTTGTCCATTCAGCTTTTATGGCTTGGTAAGCAGCTACTGGGTCTTCTGCCTGAGTAATAGGACGCCCAACCACAATATAGTCACTTCCAATAATTCTTGCTTGAGCGGGAGTCATGACACGTTTTTGATCCCCAACAGCACTACCTTTTGGTCGAATTCCAGGGGTTAAACACACAAATCCGTTAGGGGTTTCAGCTTTGATGCGTTCTACTTCATGAGCTGAACAAACCACGCCATCAAGTTGAGCTTTAGCTGCTCCCTTGGCATAATGTAAAACGGATTCCAAAAGACTAGACTGAATGTTTTGGTCCTCTCGCATTTGTTGCTCACTGGTAGAGGTTAGCTGAGTTACTGCTAGCAAGATTGGACCTTCTCCTAAACCTTCTCTAGCTTCTTTTAGCATCTCAACACCCCCTGCTGCTTGAACAGTTGCCATATCAATTTCCAATTGTTTCAAGACTCTCATTGCAGAATACACGGTATTGGGAATATCATGTAATTTCAAATCCAAGAACACACTATGTCCTAAACTTTTGACATATCGAACAATCTCTGGACCTTGAGCGTAATATAACTCCATACCAATCTTCACATAGAGTTTTTCTTCTTTTGGAAAAAGTGAAAGAAACGCTGTCACCTCCTCAACTGTTGCAAAATCTAGGGCAATAATCGGTCGTTCTTCTCGCATAACTCATCCTTTCTAAGCGCACTTAACAGGGTTAGACTAGCAAAAAACCTCGCTTCCAAAGAAGCGAGGCTACACCAAAGTAAGAGGGAAAGTTCACCCTCTTTTTCTCCTGTATTCCTTGTTCGCCTCTCTGGACGTCATTTAAAGGTTTTTATATTATTTTAGTTATTGTATCTTTTTTGGTCACAGAAGTCAACTGTCGTTATCAGCTTTAATCCATTGCTTGATGATGTTCTGCAACAACCACTTTAGGGCTTTGATAATGTTTGATAAAGGCTTCTTCTTCTAAGTTGACCAATTTAATGTGGTCATAAAGCACCTCTGGAATAGGCTCTTCTTTGAGGGATATGGCAATAATTTTTAAGGATGAGAAGACATCAATCAATACACCAAAAACTCGAATACGCTTATCACCAATAATAGCTTGAAAAACTTCCTTTGATTGACACAAATCAATGAGGTGGTCTACCCCCTTGATCCAATTGTCAACAATATCCAGCGTTTTATTCATTAGTTTAAACGCTGATTCCTCATACCAAAAGGTCGATTCAATTAAGCGTTGTTGCTTGTCTAAAGTATCGATGGCAGCAACAATGTCCCCCAATTCAGATTGAACCAAATGAGTTGGAAATTCACCTCCAAGTATGGACGGTGTTCGCTCAACAAGCTTCAATTCATCACGAAAAAGGGTCAAATAGTGGATACTGACTAATAATTTTTGGATTAAGTTTTGATGACTAGTTTGTTGAGTCATATTCACACGATCACCACCCTTTGATTAGAAAAAAACTGATTTGTTAATACTATTAATATAACACAAGAAAAATAAAAGGGCAACGAAATTGCTGAAAGTGATTTTTAAAATCTTGGGACATTAAAGTCCTAATTTGCTGGGAAACTCACTAAATAGCCAACACCAGTTAAGGCATACTTTCGAAACATTTGTGCTTGCGTCTTTATTTTTTTTGAGATAGACTGTATCTATGAGAATCCAACAATTACATTACATTATCAAAATTGTCGAATGCGGCTCTATGAACGAGGCGGCCAAACAATTATTTATTACACAGCCAAGCCTTTCCAACGCGGTCAAGGACTTGGAAACTGAAATGGGGATTACTATTTTTATCAGAAATCCGAAAGGGATTACCTTAACAAAAGACGGGGTGGAATTTTTATCTTATGCACGTCAAATCATTGAGCAAACCTCGCTTTTAGAAGACCGCTATAAAAATCAGAACACCAGCCGAGAATTATTTAGTGTCTCTTCTCAACACTATGCCTTTGTGGTTAATGCTTTTGTGTCGCTCCTCAAGCGAACAGACATGACCCAATACGAGCTATTTTTGCGTGAGACGAGGACCTGGGAGATTATTGATGACGTTAAAAACTTTCGTTCTGAAATCGGGGTTCTGTTTATCAATGATTATAACAGGGATGTTTTGACGAAACTCTTTGATGATAATCACTTGACGGTAACCTCTCTCTTCAAGGCTCATCCTCATATTTTTGTCAGCAAGTCAAACCCTTTAGCTAAGAAAAGTCTTTTAAGCTTGGATGATTTGAGCGATTTTCCTTATCTGAGTTATGATCAAGGCATTCACAATTCCTTTTACTTTTCAGAGGAGATGATGGCTCAAATGCCTCATCGTAAATCCATCGTGGTCAGCGACCGTGCTACTCTCTTTAATCTCATGATTGGTTTAGATGGTTACACAGTTGCTAGTGGTATCTTAAATAGTAACCTCAATGGAGATCAGATTGTGGCTATTCCACTAGATGTCCCTGATGTTATTGATATTGTCTTTATCAAACACGAAAAAGCTAATCTTTCTAAAATGGGGGAACGGTTTATTAAATACCTAATTGAGGAAGTCTCTTTTAGTCAGCCGCTTTTTTAATAGATCACAAAAAACACGGTAGCAAAACCTTTTAGGGTTGAGTTACCGTGTTTTTGTTAGCCATGAAGTCTAAGCTATCTTTAAAGACCCAGTTCCGTTTTAATAATGGCATTCATTTGATCAAAGTAAAATGGTTCACTTTGATAATTCACACCTGAAAAAGTCGCTAAGGCGATAATATTTTCCAGAAAAGTCTGAGAAGAAAAATGAGTTGTCCGATGTAATTCTTCTTCATCAAAGGGCTTAATCAAATGTGCTAAGGGATTACGAACCGATTTTTCAAAGGTTCTCAAAGAAAGAACAAGATCCTTGATTTCTTGAGGTAAATGGGTCAAAGCCAATAAATCGGCCAAACTTTTGGTAGTAACGTTACGAGATTGTCTTTGAGATAAATAAGTTTTGAAAACCTCGTGATCAGATTCCAACATGGCCTGAAAATGCCAAGTATCATATTGGTCATTCTTTGTGTCAAAAATATAACGTTTAATATTTGGAATTTCTGCCTCTATTAATCTGAGAAAAAGCCGATAAAGAATAGGTGATACAGACCTGACAAAGTCAATGATAGCACCATTCTTCACCTTAACTTCCAAATCTAAAATATAGTTGGCAATTTGTTCTTCTTCAAGTGTTTGGTTTAGCCATACTGACAGACCATAGGTTTTTTCAATAGTCTGATTCTCTGCTTGATGCTCTGACAAGAAATTGAGGTTTAATTCTCGCCGTTCTTTGAGCATTTCTAATAAATAGAGAGCAGGTTCTGGAAAATCCGATAATGTTTGTGCAATCTTAAAGGCGTGATTATAAGCATAGACATCCAAAAGGATGTCTATTGTTTGAGTATTAATCATTGGCAATTAAAGTTTCCAAACCAACTTTCATCATATCAGTGAAAGTGGTTTGACGCTCTTCAGCTGTAGTATCTTCGGTTGGATCATTCAAGTTATCTGAGATGGTCATGATTCCAAGGGCTTTAACCTGGTGTTGAGCCGCTAAGTAATAAAGAGCTGCTGCTTCCATTTCAATGGCTTTAACACCCAATTTACCAAGAGCCATGTTGCGTTCAGGCATGTTAGAGTAAAAAACATCAGAAGAGAGTACATTCCCAACGTGAGTTGTCACACCCATTTCTTTGGCAATATGGTAAGCCTTATCAAGCAAACCAAAATCAGCAATTTGCGGGAAATCAAATTCTGGAAAATCGTTACGAATAATGTTTGAGTTGGTCGCAGCTGCTTGAGCAAGTACCAGTTCACGCACATGAACATCAGGGTCGATGGCACCAGCAGTCCCAACACGAATCAATGTTTTCACGCCGTAGTCAACAATTAACTCACGAGCATAGATGGAAATGGAAGGCATTCCCATCCCCGTTCCCATAACAGAGACACGGTGGCCTTTGTAAGTTCCTGTGTAGCCAAACATGTTACGGACCTCATTGAAGCAAACAGCATCTTCAAAGAAGTTTTCCGCGATAAATTTCGCACGTAGAGGGTCTCCAGGTAGAAGAATTTTATCAGCAATATCGCCTTGTTTGGCAGAAATATGAATAGACATCAGTTATGATACAGAGAGCGACCAGAAAATGACTGAAAAATAGAAGACTGAGAAGAAACACCATTTTCTTAGGCAGTTTCTCCTTTTTTCCGAGTTTTTTCGCTTGAGTTCAAATCAGAAAGAACTAACTCTCTTTCCTTTCTTATTTTTAAATTAAGTGGATGGGAAAGATGCCCACATTCCCTTATATAGAATATGGAATCCATCGCACATTTATTCATTTATTATTTTTTGTTAATTAATAATCCCAGAAAATTGCATGCTAATCCTAGAATAATAAAGGAAAGAGCACATTTTACGAGACCTTTAATGGCAAACACGATACCAATTAAACTGAGAAAAATACATAAAACAAAGAATATTCTTCTTAGTTTAATATGATACCTACTTATCATATTTTCCTAATTTTCTTCTTCTGAAAAAGCAAGTAGCATGAAGGGTAACCCCGCACCTAAAAATATGATAGCTAATATTTCATTTTCAGATGCTAAATTGTAGATTCTATAGCGAGTCCACTAAAAAGATAAATCCAGTGAGTACTCTCTTTTTTATCCTACAACTCAGCTAAAATAGCTTTAACAAGACCTTTGAAATCTTCTTTAATATGTTCAGTCACTTCAACAACTTCTTCGTGGTTCAATTCTGATTGGAAACCAGCTGCAAAGTTAGTGATGGCTGAAATACCAAGTACTTTAAGTCCAGAATGAGCAGCCACAATAACTTCTGGCACAGTTGACATGCCGACAGCATCTGCTCCTAATACTTTGAAAGCACGGATTTCTGCTGGTGTCTCATAAGTTGGACCAGTTAAGCCCATATAAACACCATCTTCTAGCTTGATGTTCATTTTTTCAGCCACTTCATGTGCCTTATCGCGATAAACCTTAGTATAGGCATCGGACATATCAGGGAAGCGTGGACCAAACTCGTCCAAGTTTTCACCAATTAGTGGGTTATTTCCAGTCATGTTAATATGATCTGTGATTGCCATCAAGGTACCTGGGCCGTAGCCAATACCTCCAGCAGCATTTGTGACAAGAACGCCTTCACATCCCAGAGCTTTCATGACACGAACAGGGAAAGTCACCACTTCAAGCGGGTTTCCTTCGTAAAAATGGAAACGACCTTGTAGGGCAAGTACTTTACGACCAGCTAAATCACCGTAGACTAGTTTTCCAGCATGGCCAACAACTGTTGATTTGCCCCAGTTTGGAATATCTGAATAATCAATTACAACAGGATTCTCTACTTCTTCAGCAAGTTCACCAAGTCCTGAACCCAGAATTAATCCAAATTCTGGAGCTTCAATTCCTTTAGCAACTAAAAAGTCTTTTGTTTCGTTAATTTTAGTCATCAATGACATCTTTTTCTCCTTTTACCTCAATAGGGTTCACAATCTCGCCATCCTCTTTAATATAAGGACTAGGCAGGGGAACAGGAAGAATATCCAGTAAGGTCTCAGAAGGACGGCAAAGTTTTACTCCTTTGCGAGTCACAACAATAGGACGATTGATCAAAATTGGATCCGCCAACATGGCATTAATAATGTCTTTCTCAGCTACTGCTTGATTTGCTAATCCATGAGCCTTAAATTCAGGAACATTGGTTCGCAAGAGTTCTCGCGCAGAGATTCTCATCGATTGTAAGAGCTCAATTAAAGTCTCCTGATTAGGTGGCGTCTGCAAATACTCAATAATAGTAGGCTCAATACCTGCATGGCGAAGCATGGCAAGAACATTACGTGAAGTGCCACAGTTTGGATTATGATAAATCGTGATTTCTTCCATTATCAATTACTAACTTTCTTATTTTAAGTGACCGAGGAATGATTCACCAATCATGGCTGTATCAACTCCAAAATTTTCTGCAACAGTTGCTGAAATATCCGCAAAATGCCCTTGTGGAATAAGACCATTTCCAGTAAAGGATGCAGAGTAGGCAAGCAATGGAATGTATTCACGAGTGTGGTCGGTGCCTGCATAGGTTGGGTCATTACCATGGTCAGCAGTGATGAGAAGCAAATCGTCTTCTTTCATATTTGCAATGATTTCAGGTAGGCGATTGTCAAATTCATGCAAGCAGTCACGATAGCCTTCTGGATCACGACGGTGACCAAAGTTGGCATCAAAATCAACAAGGTTAGTAAAAGAGAAGCCTTTAGTGAACTCAGGTAATTGAAGGGTCTTAATAAGCGTGTCAATACCATGACTGTTTGATTTGTTATGTCCCATGTCATTTGTAACACCTGAACCGTTGAAGATATCATTAATCTTACCAACGGCATAAGTTGGGACATCTGCGTCAGCCAGTTTATTCAAAACGGTATCTTGGAAAGGAGACACTGCATAGTCATGACGGTTAGCTGTACGAGTAAAGTTTCCTGGCTCCCCTACATAAGGGCGTGCAATAATTCGACCTAAAAGAGCAGGGCGCTCAAGAGTAATAGAGCGAGCGTACTCACAAATCTTGTAAAGCTCTTCCACAGGAATAATGTCTTCATGAGCTGCAATTTGAAGTACTGGGTCTGCTGACGTGTAAACGATCAACTCACCTGTTTCCATTTGACGTGGACCAAAATCATCAATAACCGCAGTTCCTGAATAAGGTTTGTTGGCCTCGCGAATGATTTTGCGGCCAGAAAACTCCTCAATCTTAGTTAAAATCTCTTCTGGGAAACCATTCCAGAAAGTGTCAAAAGGTTCTGTAATGTTCAAGCCCATAATTTCCCAGTGGCCTGTCATGGTATCTTTTCCAAGAGATACTTCTTCCAATTTGGTCACGTAACCAGTAGGATTGTCTTCTGCTGGAATGGTTTTTAGTGGCACTGGGCGAGGAATATTACCAAGTCCAATTTTTGCCATATTCGGAACAGTTAAGCCTGCTGTCTCTGAGATATGGCCGAGGGTGTCAGAATCTGTATCAGCTACACCTGCATTAAAGAATTTGTCAGAATCAGGCGCTGCGCCAATACCAACAGAGTCTAAAACAACTAAGTGAATACGATTAAATTTTGACATAAGTCTCCAATCTAAGGGAGGTTACGGTTGGCTCCCTAAAACCTATAAAATATTTTTAACACAGTTACTATGCTAAGACTAACCTACTTTAGGCGCTTCTAAAACAGTAACACCGGATTTGCTCGCGACAATCACCTTATCGACCATACCGTTAAAGAGACCGTGTTCCACAACACCAACTGTCCCATCTAATAAGTGACCAAAGGCAACGGGATCCTCAATGCAACCCAAATCAAGGTCAATAATATAGTTTTGCATATCGGTCACCAAACGACCGTCACCTTTCATCCGGAAAGAAGGTTTGTAACCAGCTTTTTCAAAGACACGGAGCAATCGGTCAGCACCATATTGAACCACTTCGACTGGTAATTTAAAGGCACCCAAATGCTCTACCATTTTAGAATCATCAACAACCCAGATATATTCTTTTGTTGGTGTGGCAACAATCTTCTCCATCAATAACGCTGCACCACCTCCCTTGATACCGTTGAAGTCTTTATCAACTTCATCAGCACCATCGACGGTGAGGTCGATGCTATCAATGTCATCTACTGATTTTAAAGGAATACCTAGACTTTCTGCTTGTTTACTGGTTACACTTGATGTCGTAACCCCGACCACTTGCAGTCCTTCTTCCTTTACACGACGGCCAATTTCTTCAACAAAATAGTAAGCGGTTGATCCTGTTCCCAATCCAATGGTCATACCATCTGTGACGTATTGGGCAGCAGTAACCCCAGCAATTTTTTTGAGTGCTTCCATGATTCCCCCTTATATTAGAATTGCGTCCTAGCACTTTATTATACCATGAAAGCGCCCGCTTGTTAATGAAAATATCTGATTTTCTCACGCCGTACGCATGAAAACTTTCTCTTCATCCTTTTGTGCCCGGACATCAATTTTGAAAAGATTCCTTTTTAAATCAATCATCTGCTTAGCCTCTTTCTCCAAATAATTGGACTAAATAATCTTTCAAATGGACAGAAATATACCGTTGTTTGCGACGATAACTGAGGTCTTTTTTAGGAAATACCATCACTTTGAGAAAATATAAGCACATTTTTCGGATAAGATTTAGGTTAAATGCGGCTCTTTTATCCAATGTCTGATGATGATCTTCATGATAAACAACGTCCAATAACCAGTGCATACTCTCTATCTGCCAATGACCTCGTACACAATTGGCAAATGTGAGGACATCCGGCTTAAAGCTAAAGATAAAATAACGATTCTCTTGACTCAGCTGTCCATCCTTATCAATCGTGTTACGAGTCATCCCAATACCACGTAACTTATGCCATTTGGGATGATTTGAACACAACCATTTAATCTCGGAAGACACCCAGTATTCTCTAACTTCAATCTGTCCCCTAGATTTTTCAACAGTCTGATAATACTGTCCATTTTCTTGGAGTTCTTCCAATAAGTTGACATCACTAAAATAAAGAGCAATAT